>NZ_JBCPGA010000013.1:0-74047 GCF_040914135.1 Ruminococcus sp. RTP21204st1_B2_RTP21204_210225
CCTATGCGTCCCCTCAAATGGTTTTCGCCTATCGAATTTCTTAATAATAGTGTCCAATATGATTGACAAACCTACAAATTTACACACTCTTTGAAGCATGGGGTAAATTAATTGTGAACACCTGACATCATGCAGGAAAATATTTGTTGATTATAGCTGTTGTAATTTGCTAATAGCTATGCTATAATGAATAGGTATTGTAAAATGCGTGTAAATCAACAGAAAAGAGTATATTGTAATGGAAAAACAACAAAACATTAAAACACAGCAGGCAAAGGAGAAAAAAGGCTTGCTGAAAAAAATAGGAGCATGGTTTGCGTCGCCTGACGGAATGCAAACATTACGATTTATAAGTGCCATAGCGGCAGTTATAGCGGTAGGAGTCATCTGTGCTTTGTTGGGCATATACATGGACAAAGACAACTTCCTGCCGAAAGAACGAAATTATGCGCTTATAGGGGCTTGCGCCGTTGAGCTGGCACTGATATTTATTATTGCGAAATTTTTCTCAATGCAAAAGAAGCTGAAAAAGAGCGAAACAAAAGGCTGCATCGACCCTTTCACTGCGGCTTTTATGCTTGGACTAAATTCTTATTTTCTTCCGGACTTTGTAATGGGGTCATATTTTCCAAAGAGCAATGTGCTTTACATTCTCCTTGGAATATTGCTCTGCTGGCTTTTATATCTTATAGGTGCGGTGATATTCCCGAAGCCACACGCCTGGTTTTGCGGAGTGAACGTAATATTTGCCATATATGCTTTGGCACAGTATTATGTCACCGAGTTCAGGGGGAATCCTGTTCAGTTTGCCGACCTTGCCAACATAAAGTCAGCCAGTGAGATAAACGGAATGTACTCACTGTTTTTAGACGGCAACGTGATGTTTGTGCTTTGTGATCTTATTCTTATTATCGCTGTAACGGTGACGACAAAAGTAAGGAAGATAAAAATACGCAGCAGGATAATATCGGGTGTGGCTGTTATTGCAGGGTGTTTCGTATTCGTATACGGCGGCAGGTTTGCCTATGACCTTGGTATAAAGAACAGATACATCAGGCTGAACTTTTCAGGTGCGGAAAATGCAGACACATACAGGTGCGTAGGCTATGACCTTATGTTCTGCTTTGACGGAATGTTTAACCGTGTGACGAAGCCTGATGGCTACTCCACTCAAAAGGCTGAGGATATCATAACTCAGTATGAGGTACAAAAGGCTGACAAAAAGCCTACTATCATTGCTATCATGAACGAATCCTTTGCAGACTTTGAGCATATCGCTCAGTTCAAGACTAACAAAGACTATCTGCCCAACTATCACAAATTGCAGGAGGAAAGCATAAGCGGATATGTTTCCGTTTCGGCATATGGCGGTTATTCCTGCAACTCTGAGTATGAATTTCTCACCGGCAACACTCTTGGCTTTTTGCCGTCGGGAAGTGCGGTATTCACCCAATATCTCAACGACAAACAAAACGGTCTTGTAAGCTGGCTAAACGAGCTTGGCTACACAACGCAGGCTATCTCGCCTTGCTCTGAGGGACTATGGGATATAGGCAACGCCTATGAACAGCTTCAATTCAAAGACAGGATATACAATTGTCAGGACAGAATGAGCGATATCCAATATTTCAACGGAAATATCACAGATGAAACCATTTTCAGATATATTGAAGAGCAATATGAAAGACACGCAGGCTCGCCTTATTTTGTATGGACAGCGACCATGCAGAACCATGCGCCGTATGATGACCTCAGTTCTGTTCCGTCTGAGATAACCTTTGAGGACTACAACAACCCTGCGGCACAGGAATATCTAAATCTTATCTATCAGTCTGACAAGGCGCTTGGAGAGCTTATAGATTACTTCAGGAACAAGGACGAAGAAGTCATAATCGTAATGTTCGGCGACCATTATCCGCATATCATAGACTTCACGGAATATCTCTATGGCAAGGACGTTGCTTTACTTTCAACGGAGGATTACTCAAGACTTCGACAGACTCCTTTCCTTATTTGGAGCAACAAGGGCGTTGAAGCGGAGAAGATAGACGATATAAGCCTTAACTATCTTTCAAACGAGGTCATGGAAGCGGCTGGACTCCCAAAGTCGAGATATCAGCAGGAGCTTGACAAGATACGCTGTGACATTCCGATAATAAGCTCTTACGGCTACAAGACGGCTGACGGAGAATGGTATTCTATAAATGATGTGGCTGACAAATACAAGGACACGCTGAACGAATATGAAACTGTGCAGTATTACAGAATGTTTGATGAAAAGCGTGACAATAGTGTAAATTAGGCTGTTAAAAAACACAAACAGCAAAAAAGTGGGACGATTCCCTACAAAACAATAAACGGACGAAGCTTTTTTACTTCGTCCGTTTCGTTTTATAATGCGTGTCAAAATGCGGGCGAACACTGTTCGCCACTACAAATAACTACATAATTATGCGCTTATTTTTTTATCCTGTGACCTTTTTCTCGAACATGAACATTCCCATGACATCGTTCATTATGCTGTCAGAAGCGACCTTCTTGCTGTTCTTTGTCATTTGCCTTACGACAGTCTGACCGTCATTCTTGCCGAATATCATAACATAATCGTCGCCACTTTCGGAAGTTCCCTCATAGGACACCTGATTTTTAAAGATGTTATATTTCCACTTGCCGTCTTTGAAATATGCGTCAACGGCTTCGCCGTAATTTTCGCTTGCCAATTTCATTTCGGTATCGAAATCGTAGGTGGAATGTCTTACGCTGAATATTCTCACAAAGGCGATCACAAAATATATCACCAGTATTACCACTGTGATCTTAAACAGAGTCTTTAGTATCTTTTTGCCCTTACCATAATTCTCTTTGCCGCTGCTTGAATGTTCAGTTGGGGTGCGCCTATAGTCTGCCGCACTCATTTCTCTGTTTCGGTCTGTCTCTCTTACACGCTCTACCCTGCGGGCTTCCTGCTCTCGGCGCATTCTTTCCTCTGCTTCGGCTCTTTTCGGGTGTTCGTAAACACGCTTCGGTATGCCCTGTATCCTTGAACGGTCTATAAACTCCTGCTCGCCACGTCTTTGGGTCGATGAGGCGATAGGTACCATTTTTCCGCAGTTGGTGCATATCTTAGCTCCGTCCTCCAGCTTAGAACCGCAGAATGTACAATGTCTGCTCATTATTACCAATCCTTTACACACTTAGAACTGTTTTGTTTGTCGAAGTTTTTTATATATCTATGTTGGACTATCCGCCCGTTTTGTTTAATGACACGGGCGAACGCTGTTCGCCCCTACAAATCTTCTTTATCTATATTTACAGATATCTTACAACGCCCACAACCTTGCCAAGTATGCTTACTTCGTCTACTATGATAGGATCCATGGTGTCATTTTCAGGCTGTAGTCTGTAATGGCCGTCCTCTTTATAGAAAGTCTTTATGGTAGCTGACTCGTTGTCAACAAGTGCGCAGACTATATCGCCGTTTTCTGCATATGGGGTCTGCTCTATAACTACCATATCTCCGTCAAGGATAGCGGCATTTATCATGGACTCTCCCCTTACCTTTAGGGCAAAAAGCGGATTGCTGTAATGCCTTGCAGGCTGGAAGCTTATATAGTCTGTTATCTCCTCAATGGCAGTGATAGGGATACCTGCGGTGACAGTTCCCACAAGGGGGATCTTCATGCCGTTGCCGCCTGTGAGCCTTATGGCTCTGTTCTGATTATTTCCCTTTTCAAGAAGACCTTTTGCGGTGAGATTATTTATATATCTATGGGCTGTTGAGGTAGACTTAAAGCCAAACTCTGCACAAATCTCCCTAACTGTGGGCGGATAGCCCTCTTCTATGCGATCCTTTATGAACTCGAATACCATTTTCTCGTTCTCGGTTACTTTTCTCATAGCTCCGTCCTTTCTGTTATATCAATAAATCTTTATCTTCTAAACCTAAAGCTCTTTTGCAAGCCTTTTTGCAAGCTTATAGACATCTCCGCAGCCAAGAGTTATAACAAGGTCGCCCTCCTTGCAGTTTTTCTTTATATAGTCGATACACTGTGAGAAGTTATATTCCTTCTGCTGTGCAGTCTGCTTGTCAACAAGCTCGTGGTCGGTCTTGAACCAAACTGCATTTGGTATCTTCTCTGCAAGCTGTTCAGCATAAACACCGTCGGTATTTTTCTCACGGCTTCCCATGATATCCGTTACAACGGCAATATCTGCAATAGAAAGTGCTTTCACAAAATCGTTCATGAGTATCTTTGTTCTTGAATAGGTGAAAGGCTGGAAAACTGCCCACACTCTGTTGAAATCAAGACCCTTTGCGGCTTTCAGTGTACACTCGATCTCCTTTGGGTGGTGAGCGTAATCGTCAACGATAGTAACGCCCTTGACCTCGGCTATCTTCTCGAAACGTCTTATTGCGCCAAAGAAAGTATCAAGTCCCTTTTCGATACCCTCCCATGAAACGCCTGAATATCTTGCGGCAGCGATAGCTGCAAGGGCGTTCATGACGTTATGGTCGCCAGGAACGTGGATAGTAAGCTCTCTGACAAACTCGCCCTTATGATAAAGCTCAAAGCGTGTCTGCAAGCCTTTTTTCGACTTTATAACGGCAGAATAATCGTTTTTCTTATCCCAGCCGAAAGATATCATTTCCTTGTCGACACCCTCAACGGCTTTCAGAGTATTTGCGTCATCGCCATTATAGATAACGGCTTTTGAAGCCATGGTTGCGAACTTATGGAAAGACTTTATGATATTTTCGATATTCTTGAAATACTCAAGGTGGTCTGCGTCAACGTTCAGGATAATTGAAACGTCAGGGAAAAGTCTGAGGAAATGATCCTCGAACTCACAGGATTCACAGACCATAGTTTGTGATGAGCCTGCCTTGCCTGAGCCGCCTATGCTTGGGAGCTTTCCGCCTATAACGCAGGAAAGGTCAGTACCCTCCTGAACGAATATCTGTGTGAGCATGGAAGAAGTTGTGGTCTTTCCGTGAGTGCCTGAAACGCAAAGAGCGTTTGTATACCAGCTTGTGACAAGTCCCAATATCTCGGCTCTTTCACAGCAGATCGCACCGCTTGCCTTTGCGGCGATAAGCTCAGGGTTATCTGCCATTATTGCGGCGGTATAGATTATAAGGTCTGCACCCTTGATATTCTCGGCTATCTGACCGAGAAAGACTTCGATGCCAAGCTTTCTTACGGCTTCAAGAGTTTCAGTTTCGTTATTGTCTGAGCCTGTGATGAAATATCCCTTTGAATGGAATATCTGCACCAGAGGGTACATACCAGAGCCGCCTATACCGATAAAATGAACGTGCTTTATATTTTTCAAGATCTCATTTGTTATCATCTTTGTAATACTCCTTAGAATAATAGATAATTCAGAATGTATGTTTATTTTATTATATAACATTTCTAAAAAAAAATAAACCCCTTTTTTGATTATTTTTCAAAAAAAGAGGCAAAAATATTACTACAGGCATTACATCACAAGAAAGGACGCATGAAAATGACTATAACAGAGGTAAAATTCAGAAGATTTATAAACGAGGGCAAGCTCAGAGCCGTTGTGAGCCTGACCTTTGACGGCAGTTTTGCGGTACATGATATCAAGATAGTGCAAGGGGAGGAGCGACTTTTTGTGGCTATGCCCAGCCGCCGTGATGACAACGGGGTTTTCCGTGATATCGTTCACCCCATCGACAGCGAGCTTCGCAATGAGATAGAGGGAGAGATACTTTCTGCTTACCGCATGGAGCTTGACAGGCAGGCGGCAGAACAGCAGGATTTAAGCTGACTATAGCAGGATAATAAGTGCAATAATGATGCATAGAAACGATAAGTTTGCGTAAAAAAACGGGCGAACAGTGTTCGCCCCTACAGATGCTTTTAAAGTCTGTGTAGGGGGAATGCTGTTCGCCCTATTATTTCTATCTTTTATCTTTTAGCTCCAAATTTTATCGCCCATGTTTGAGAGATAAGCTGTAAGCTCCTCCGCCATTTCATACTGCTCAGGAAGTCTTGGGTGACCTGGGGTCGCCTTGCCTGTTCTTGTGAACATGAAATGTGTTATCTTCTCGTCATTAAGCTCGTTTGCTATCTCGTCAACGGCTTTATCCCACTCCTCACCGTGGCAGAGAACTGTCAGCAGAAGCACAAATGTTGCGTTTGGATACTTGCTTCTAAGGTCAAGGATAATGCTCTTGTAGGCATTTTTCCACTTTGCTCTGTAGTCAGGGTCGGCGATATCGAAATCTTCATGGCCTTCGTTATGCGGGTCGTTCTGACCCACTGCAAAAAGCACAACGTCAGGGGTATAATTCTCAAAATCCCAAGGCGTTACGCCCTTTGCGCCCTCCGGGAAATAGCAAAGCTTATTGTATACAGACTCCATGCCGATATAATTCGGGGCATGATAATAGCCGGTGTTGTCGAAAATTGCGATACCGCCCTGTGCGATATTATGGATCTGTGCGCCAAGGTTTCTTGCTGTTATCATTGCATAGCTATGCCATGCGTTATCGTAAACTCCCTGATGATCCTCAGGGTCACAGCTTGCAACAAAGTCAACCGCCTCGCACACTGCGCCTGCAGAAACAGAGTCGCCATAGCACTCTATTTTTCTTGCAGGGAGAGGAGGATTTTCAAGAACTTCTCCGTCGCTGTCTATTTCAAAGCCCACGAACTCAAAGTAATGGGAAGCGTCCTGCCTTTTAAAAAGGGTGACGGTATGAGTGCCTTTTTCAAGGTCACAAGCGATATCAAGGGTGATATCCTCGTCATTTTTATCGAAAGTCACCTTGCCCTCTTTGCCGTCCATAACAAAGCCAAGCTCCTGAATGTTGAAATACTTATGGTTTTTTATCACGGCGGATACGCTTGTGCCTGTGAAAGTCATTTTTACATTTGAGCCTGCGTAATAAAACTCAGGGCGTGTTTTGTCGGAAAAGTCTATTCTGCCCATATAAGTAAGAAAGCTGTTGTCTGCTGTTATAAGCTTTTTATTCGCTGCCATTTTTTCATATCCTTTCGATACTATGTTTTTTTTGCATATGTTTATTTTAGCTTTTCAAGGCGTTTTTGTCAAGGATATAAAACGTTTTCACAGAAATATTTTTACACGAAGCGAATATACATAGATAAGAAAAATATCAGGGGGTGCTTTTATGAATGATACTCAGGGCAGGCACAATGCCATTCTTGAAAACAGACAGCGTTTACAGCTTTCGGGCGTGACGGACGTTGACAGCTTTGACGAGGATGAGATAAGGCTTTTCACACAGCTTGGAGAGCTGACGATAAAAGGCAAAGACCTGCACATAAACGAAATAAGCGTTGAGTCGGGAGATGTTTCCGTGGAGGGAGATATCTGGGCTTTGGTTTATGGAGAAAAGGACAGAAAGAAAAAGCTCTCGGCGATAGGGAAGATATTCAGATAACATATGTAAGGGCGACCTTAGGTCACCCGTTGGCTGACCGCTAATTGTGGTCGGTATATCCGCATTTTTGTTGGATAGCTATTAACCGAAAAAACTGCGAACAGGCGGGCGAACGCTGTTCGCCCCTACAAGTGGGGGGTGTATATTCGGGCGGTTTTTAAGCCAAAAGTATATGCAATGTCATTGCATGGTGCAAGAGGTTGGAGAAAGGGGAAAGATAAATGGAAAAGATGCAGTTAAGCATAGAGCTTGAAAGGGAGCTTTTTCTGCTGTCTGTGGTTCTGGGCTGCGGGCTGGGGCTTTTATATGATATTTTCAGGGTATTCAGGGCGGCTTTGCCACATGGGAAGATACTCACCTTTTTTGAGGATATCATTTACACATTTCTTTACGGCTTTGCACTTTTCACATTTTGCACCGGGCTGACGGGGGCTATAAGAGGGTTTGTTTTAGTCGGTATGCTCATAGGCTCTGTGATAGAACATCTTACTGTGGGAAACGCTGTTGTATCCGTGCTGAGAAGCCTTTTTTCGGTCATCAGAAAACTATTTGCTAAAACGTTTTCGCCTGTGGTTAAATTTATTACCAAAAGAGCAGGCGGTTTCAGGGAGCGTTTTGTGAAAAAGTGCAAAATTTCCTCTCTGCGAAAAAAAACTTCTAAAAGCACTTGAAAACTCTCTTTTGATTAGTGTATAATAGAAAAGAGTATAGGTAATGCCTCATGACAGTTATTGGGGTATTGCTTATGGAAAGGTCGGTTTTGTAATCAAAAAAAGGAGTACGCAATGCTAGGTTTTAAAAATAAAACGTCCAAAACGGCTGACGCTGAAAAGGACGCTGCTAAAAAAAATCCAAAGCCGAAAAGATCAAGATTTGTTAAGCTTCTGACTATTTTTGCTGTTGCCGCTCTTGTTGTTTATTCAGGGGTGACTATCATCTCACAGCAGGCGCAGATAGCACAGCTCAGAAAAGAGTCAGACGCTATAAATAAAAAGATAACCGCCGCCAAGCAGCTCAATGATGAATACACAAGGCTGCTCAGTTCTGACGATGAGGCGGAGTATATGGAGAAGATAGCTATTGAAAAGCTGGGCTATGCTTATCCTAATGAGCGCAGATTTTATATTGTAAACAACAGCGACTAAGGCAAACACGGTCTTTTGACCGTTCATATAGCAGAATTTTTATTGCAGAGAGGACACAAAAATCAAATGCAGCTTGAAGTAGGAAAAATTTATGAAGGAAAAGTAACAGGTATCACAAAATTCGGAGCATTTGTGGAGCTTGACAAGGATACGACAGGAATGGTCCACATCTCGGAGGTTGCGAACACATTCGTAAACGAGATAAAGGATCATCTTACCGAGGGTCAGACCGTCAAGGTAAAGGTGCTTAATTTAGGCGACGACGGAAAGATTTCGCTTTCCATCAAGAAGGCTCAGCCTGCGCCACAGAGAAAGCCAAGAGAGAACGGTCACCAAGGTGGCAGAGAGGGCAGACCTAACGGTGGTCAGAGAAATTTCAACCGTCAGGGAGGCAATTCTCAGGGCAGACCTAGAAACGACTATAACAGGGATCACAACAGAGACAGAGCGCCACAGGATTTTGCTAAAAATCCGCCTCCGGTATACAATGCTGACAGCAATTCAGGAAACGCTGATTTTGAGGATATGCTCAGCAAGTTCAAGGCGTCAAGCGAGGAGAGATTTTCTGATCTGAAAAAAGTCATTGACAACAAGAGAAAATCTCCGTCAAGAAGAAAATAGATACCGATACATAAAACAGAGGATATTCAGTCATGAAAAATTTCAAAAAGACTTTTGCGTTTATATTTTTCATGCTGGCAGGAATAATACTTGGTGCGTTCATAGCTTACGTCTGTGAGGGCAAGGATTATGTGGGCTGGCTTGCATGGGGAAAAAATGTAGGCATTGAAAGCTTTGCTATAGACCTGTATGTGATAAAATTCAATATAGGTCTTATGGTCCATGCAACTATCTCGCAGATATTCACTATTGCTGCGGCGCTTATAGTGTTCTCAAAGACCTGCAAGGGGCTTTAAGGAGAGTAAATTTTAAAATGAGATTTCTAAAAACAGCAGCAGTAGCTTTGACAGTGGCTGTCTGCCTTTTATGCACTTCCTGCGGTACGCCTGAGCTAAAGCATGACACATTGGTATATCAGGCAAGGGAGGACTATGCGGCGCTTGACTCCGCAAAAGTCGTTATAACCAACGAGGACACTGGTGATATCGAGCAGGAGTTCACTTTCAAGTATGACGAAAAGGATGTGCTGACCTATTCTTACTACGCCAAGAACGGTGGAAAGGAATACGCTCAGTATAACAACGGAATCGAGAGCTACACTTATGATAACGGAGAATACTCACATTTGGTAAAGGGCGACAAGGGCTTTTCAAAGTACACAAGAAAGGCAAAGCACCCACAAGCTGACGAGGGTATGCTGATGTTTGCACCGAAAGCTGTTGAGTCTGTTTCTGACATTATCGGTGATGACGGCTCTGTTACTGTGACGTATGTTTATGACGTTTCAAAGCTAGGAAAGGACGCTGAGGAGATAGGCACAAAGGGCTTTTCCACAACCTATTTTTTCGATAAAGACGGTGAACTTGAATACTTCACTGAAAACACTGTCACAAAGAACGCTCAGTACAACTATCGTGTTGACATAACAGAAAGAAACTCTGTTGACAAGATAGAAAACAATGTTGAGCAATACAAAGACAAATAATTTACCGCATACAAAATGTAGCGGCGACCTGAGGTCGCCCGTTGATTTAATACTTTTTTAGACATTCCAAACAGGCTGCAAAAACAGCCTGTTTTTTTGTCAAGAAGCATATTTACGCCATTATCAAAAAAACGCCCCAACTTAATGGGACGTTTTTATTTTTTGTTATAATTTGCTCTCTGCCAGTATCCTCTGTGGCTCGGCAAGCATTTGCTTTGCTTCCACAAGGGTCTGCCTTATCTCGTCATTATCATAAACCATCATGAGCTGCTGAGCCTGATTGAGGGCTTCTCTGCCCATTTCCACCTGATACTGATAAAGGCTGTCGAGCCTTGCGGCTGCCTTTGTTTCAAGGTCCTGATAAACTGTCTTTATATCCTTGACGATATTATTTCTTATATCATCATAGTTTTCAAGAGCGATATCAATTATATCGGTCTGCTTTTTCTTTTTAAGGATAAGGCTGAAAACTGACATTGTGGCAGGAGGAAAGGTTTCGCTGGTGCCAAAAAGCTGAACGCCCATAACAGAACGTGTTACGTTCTTGTTCAGGGAAGTCATTATCATTTCCACTGACGGAGCCTTTGCCGCCTTTGAAAGATCGTCTATGCCAAGAGCGGAGGCAAGTTCTCTGCCTGTGCCTTCCACTATCTCGGCTATCCTATCTCTATGGCTCTCGATACAATTTCGATATGCTTCGCCCACCTTTTCCATAAGGAACGAATAGAAATGCTTTTCTATATCCTCAGAGCTGTAAAGGTCGTTTCCGTCTGCGTCTTTTCCACGGCAATCCAAAATGCTTGCTCTCAACTTTGAGAAGAACTCATACATCCAAGCTTCGGCTTCCTGCTGCATTTCGATAATAGAAAGGTGCAAAGCAGGCTTTTTCTCCTCCAGAGCCTTTGAAAGCTTTTCACACTGCTCCTCAAACTCTTTTGCTCTGTCGGCAAGCTTCTGCTTGTCAAGCTCTGCCATATCGCTTATAAGTCTAAGCTTTGCGGCTGTTTCGTCGCACATCTGCGAGAGCATTGTAAGAACACGCTTTGAA
The DNA here is from genome assembly GCF_040914135.1 of Ruminococcus sp. RTP21204st1_B2_RTP21204_210225. Taxonomy (NCBI): domain Bacteria; kingdom Bacillati; phylum Bacillota; class Clostridia; order Eubacteriales; family Oscillospiraceae; genus Ruminococcus; species Ruminococcus sp. RTP21204st1_B2_RTP21204_210225. The sequence goes on from NZ_JBCPGA010000013.1 coordinate 11,241, forward strand.
CGTATAACGTCCTTCTGCATGATTATATCACGCTGCAAAGACAGCTCGAACTGGAAAAACTGAGTTTCGTAAAACTCTCTTGTACCCTTGTCCAGCGGTCTTTCTCTGCCAAGCTTTCGGCTAAGCTCGTCTGCACCGCTTATGCCGTATACGATAGCGTTAGGCACTATCCTTTCGGATATGTTTCTCACACGCTTTAGTATTTTATCAGCGTCCTTCTGAGAGCTCATTGCGTCTATCATATTCACGAGGATATAGAGCATACCAAATCGCTGAGGCTGGACATGGCTTGCAAGGAACAACTGCTCGCTTTCAGAAAAAGGCAGCAGGCATGACGCTGCATACATGATAGCGTCGGCATTGACAATATAATCCATTACCTGCTTGTCAAGGCTCTCCAAGTCAGAAAGGCCTGGGGTATCCACTATCCTTATCTCTTTGAGTATAGGGGCGTTGTCCTTTATCTGAACATAGCTTATTTTTGCAGGGAAAAGCTTCATTCTCTGCTCAAGCTTTTCTCTTGTAATATCCTCCAGCGACAGCGGCACTCTCATGCCGTTTTCAAGGATAGCTTCCACATACTGCGTATGACCGAAAGATATCTCGTTTATAGTATAAGTTTCAGGTGTAACGTTTATAGGTGCAAGCTCCTTGCCCAGCAGGGCGTTTATAATGGTGCTTTTTCCCCTTTTGAACTCGCCAAGTATGACCAGCGTGAAAGGCTCTTCGCTTTTTTTCTCGATAAGAGCTTCCCAATCGTTCATTTCGCTGACAAAATCCTTGCCGAGCATTTTCGCTATCTTTTCATTTTCAACAAAGGCTTTAAGAGCGGTCTTTACCTGTGCAATATTCTGCTCCGCTGTATTGATATTAGCACTATCCACCTATCACGCCTCCGTTTCCGATTATAATACTGCTGCGCACATCACATATCTGACCTGAAACAAGGTGTCTGTCAGAATCCTCTGCATCGCCACGCCATTCATAAAGAACTGAGCAATACAGAAACTCAGTAGCTGCGACAACAAGCTTTTCAAGCTCGCTCATAGTATTATCTGTTTTCAGATTTCTTGAAGAAACTGCATGGACGCTCTCAGCCTTTTTGATAAGTCCGTCGGTATCCATATTCTTCTGCTGTCTGCCATAAAAGTCGATATAGCCCTTGTTATAAAGCCCTGTTATGACGCTTATGAACATTCCCGGCTTATCGAGGCAGATAATGCCTGCTCTGTTTGCAGTTATATCAGCATACTTCACCCACTGAACAAGCGCTGTATAAAGCTGATTGTTCACGGTCTGCTTATATGACCTTTCAACTGGTCTGTAAGTATACTTATTGTAATTGAGATATGTAAATGCCATATTATAGGCACAATGATTGTTCTGTATTCTTCCACACTCGCAGCCTATAAGGAACATAAGCTCCTCCTTGCTGCACATTTCCACTACCTGCTTTGAAAGCACGATACAAGGCTCGATGATATCACTTGCCACAGAGTAGACCTGTGCTTTATCCATATCCCCTCTGACAAAGACGATAGGCACAACAAGCTCTAGCCGCTCGGCACACTTCTTCACAATGTCATAGATATCAGGATATTTAAGCGGGCCAACCTGCTCGCACTTAAGAAACAGGTGCTTTGCTTCGGCAGAAACGTCCTGCGAGCCTGCCGCCTTGACGAGCTTTCCCCAGCCCCCAAGTCCCATTATCTTCTGCCTTACGGCAAAATCGGACTCAAAAGCATAGTCAAGCACGCCGTCAACTATATGGTTCTGATAGCTTCTTGTATAAGCGTTCAAATATGTGCGGAAGCTTGTGTCAATCTGTAGCAGCGGATTTTCCCTTTCCGTTGTATTTGTACTCATGACCTGTCCTCCCTTGATCCTAAAATAATATTTTTATATGACCGTCAGCTTTCCATAGCTTCGGTAAGCACACGTCTTACCTGATATGCTTCCTGAACTATAGCGCTTGCGCTCTCGGCAATATCATGGAGACGTTCCATTTCCTTCTGAGAAATGTTGCTCTTTTCTGTTTTAAGATCATTAAGATTATCAAGTGTTTCCTGAGTATCACGGAGGATTATCTCTGTTTCGCTCTCGATCTTGCCCTTCAGACCCTCAAATGCTGAGAATACCTGACGGCGGACAGTTTCAGTGAAGTCATTATTGAGCTTCATTTCGTGGAACTGCTTTCTCACCTGAGTTTTAAAGTTTGACTTATACTTATCTATTCTTTCTTTAACAAGTATCTTATCAACGGCAAAGTTTGAAGTAAAAGTACCTGCAATGCCTGCAAGAGCCATAAGGCAGAGGGTCACTGGCAGGGTAGCGGTGATGCCAAAGAAGCCTGCAAAGAATATAGCGGTATAATAAGTAGCATAAAATCCTGCAAAGCCTGTTGCTCCGCCTAAAAGTGCGCCCTTTACGCCAGACTCTCTGAAGCCCAGGAACAATCCTCCGACGCCGTAAGAGCCGATAGCAACGCCGATTATCTTATCCATTACGCCGCCGTTCTTTGAAACTCTGTCAGAGATAGTGAACATCTGCTGTATCTTTGTAACGGACTCGAAGAACTCGTCCTCAAATTCCTGAAGTCTTTCAGCCTCGCAGGAAACAGCGAAGTTTATGCTGTTCTGTATCTGCTCGCAGATTATCTGCGCTCTTGCCTCTATGCTCTCCTTTATTTTCTCGGTGAGCTTTGCGGTAACGAGCTTGAGCTGGTCTTTCTTGAAATCGTCAGAGGACATCTGGAAGTTGTCTATAACCTCCATAGCTGTCTGCTCGATGTTTGTCCAATAGCTGTCCAGAACTGGCTGCAGGTCATTGAACACCTGATTTGCGGCATCATTGATCTTGACAAATTCCTGTCTTTTCTTATTTCTTATCTCGCCTATCTCTTTGATAGCCTCGTCATACTTTTCCATGAACTCATCGTTAGCCATCATGAGTGCGTTTTCCTGCATAACAACGCTTCTGAGTATCTCAGTACCCGAATTTGTTATCTTATTTGCAAGTATCTGCAATGCGATAACGCCACGCTCTTTTGTGAGCATGGTTTCAAGAGCCTTTTCAAACTCAGGGAAGTTACTCTTTTCAAGGGCTTCCTTATCCCCTGTTTCCTTGGCATTAAGAGCCTGCTTTGCATAAACACCGATAACTCTCGGAGTTCCTATCTTTCTTTTATAGACCGCAAACTCACGGGAATCCTCGCCCATGACCTTTTTAGCCTTTTCCATAACGTATTTTCCGATACGTCCTCTTACAGTTTCGACTATCTTGTTCTCGTCTGCCTGTGAGAAAGTACCGAAGCAGTTTACAACGAAAATAATCCTTCCCACATCGGAAGTGAGCATTTTCTTTTCCAAAAACTCTTTCTCAAACTGTGAGAAAGGGGAGTTTGCACTGATAACGAAAACGGCTGCGTCTATTTTCGGCAGGATAGACAGAGTAACGTTGGTCATCTGATCATCATCGTTAAGACCTGGAGTGTCTATGATATCCACGTTGTTCTTACAGAACTCGGTATCATAATAAACAGTGGCTTCCTTGACAGTTTCGGCTCTTTCCTCCGACTCTGCTGTAAGCTTTGTTACATAGTCCTCCAGCTTGTTTATATCCACCCTTTCACTTTTGCCGTTTTTGTATTCCACCTGCACATACGGCTCTTCGCTATAAGTAACTCTGTTAAGGGTAGCCGTTGCAGGCAGCACGTCAGCAGGAAGTACCTCCTGACCCAGCATTGCGTTGATAAGGGTACTCTTTCCTCTCTTGAACTCGCCCACTATAGCGACCTCAAAATGCTCCTCGGCAGTTTTCTCCAATGTTTCCCGAATAGATTCCGCAGTATTGACAAGAGCGATCTCCTCGCTCAATCCAAGCAGCGATTTCAGGTTCTCTGTAAGACCCTTTACCGTTTCCTTATAGGACGCATAGCTGCCGTAATCAATTTGCTTTTTCATTACAAGCCTCCGTTCCTCGTTTCTAAGGCAAACCTTGCATGGCATTGCCTTGAGGTAATATCTATACTATATTCCATTCATTTCCGCTGTGACACAATAAATATTACCGTGACATTATTTTAATTATAACATATTATTAAAACATAAGTCAAGAATTTACTTATAACAAGTACAAAAAACTACCCTTTTGTACAAATCAGCGTACACATAATATACATTTTGCACAATATAGGGGCAAAGGCGCAAAAAAACGCCCCGAAAATCGGGGCGCTTGATATCAATTTTGTCCGTAATATGCGTTCTTTCCGTGCTTTCTAAGGAAGTGCTTGTCAAGAAGCTCCTGCTGCATATGACCTATCTCAGGGTTCAGCATCATTGCGTGGAAGTTCATAAATGCGGCTTCTTCGAGAACGACTGCATTATGAACGGCTTCTGCGGCGTCCTTTCCCCATGTAAAGGGGCCATGGCTTTTTACCAGAACGGCAGGTATCTGAGTTGCGTCAAGACCTTTGAAAGCCTCGATTATAACAGTGCCTGTTTCCTTTTCATACTCACCTGCAATCTCCTCAGGGGTCATTGCTCTTGTGCATGGTATCTCGCCGTAAAAATAATCTGCGTGAGTTGTGCCCATTGGTATTATGCCCTTTCCTGCCTGAGCAAAAGATGTTGCCCAGCGACTGTGGGTATGTACTATTCCGCCGATATCAAAGGCTTTGTAAAGCTCCAAATGTGTTGGAGTATCGCTGGAAGGCTTATATTTTCCCTCCACAACCTTGCCGCTTTCAAGATCAACTACCACCATATCATCGACTGTCATGCCATCATAAGGCACGCCTGAGGGCTTTATGACTACAAGGCCCTTTTCTCTGTCGATAGCAGAAACATTTCCCCATGTGAATGTGACAAGTCCATATTTCGGCAGAAGCAGATTTGCTTCGCACACCTGCTGTTTTAATTCTTCAAGCATAAAATTCTCCTTTCGCTGATTTGGTAAATGCACCTTTTGTCTGCCCATTTTCCGTACAAGCGAACAGCTCACCGACAATTTGAGAAGACTGTTGGTTGGCGGGCGATCTCAGGCTGCCACTACGATCTATCTATGAATTTCTATGATTTTCTCAGAACTGTGCGTTTTTTTCTGCCGCCAATCCCTTTTTATATCTTTCCAGGAATTTTTTATAGCCCTCTGAGCCTGTCTGCTCAGGCTGAGAAGTTGTCACTTCCATATCAGCGAACACCTTTTTGTCAAGGAAGTCTGCAAGCTTTTCGCCATTTGAAAGCTCCATATATGCCGCAAGGATAGCCATGCCCCATGCTCCGCCTTCGCCTGCTGTTTTCATTACTGAAACAGGGGTAGAAAGTGCGTCTGCCATAAGCTGTGAAGCCACTCCGCTGACCTTGAAAAGTCCTCCGTGACCTGTTATCTTTTCAGCTTTTACCTGCTCTTTGTCAAAGAGGATATCCATGCCTATTTTCAGTGCGGTGAAAGAAGAATAAAGCTGTGCTCTGAAAAAGCTGCCCAAGGTCAAAGTGCTGTCGGGAGTGCGGAAATACATTGGTCTGCCCTCGTCAAGCTTTATAACAGGTTCGCCCGAAAGACAGTTATAGGCTGTCACGCCACCGCATGAGCTGTCGGCTGTCATGGCGTTTTTATAGAGAGTTTCATAAAGCCTGCTCTTGTCTATCTCATTGCCTGTGAGCTTTGCGAACTCACCGAACATATTCACCCATGCGTCAAGCTCTGAACAGCAGTTATTGCAATGCACCATTGCCACAGGCGAGCCGTCAGGGGTGGTAACAACGTCTATCTCCTCGTAAACACCGTTAAGTGGCTTTTCGAGGACGAGCATTGCAAATATGGAAGTGCCTGCGGAGATGTTTCCGGTCTTTTTCAGAACGCTGTCCGTTGCCACCATGCCTGTGCCTGCGTCACCCTCAGGCGGGCAGACCGGCACGCCTGCTTTGAGGCGTCCCTCCGAGTCAAGGAATCTTGCGCCCTCTTCTGTAAGAATTGCGCCCTTTTCTCCTGCGTTTCTCACAGCAGGAAGGATATCTTTCAGCTTATGGTCAAAGCCTTTTTCTGCAAGGCTTTTTTCTGTAAGCTCCAAATACTCTTTTTGGTATCCTATGCTCTCCACAGGGAAGATACCTGAAGCTTCGCCAACGCCAACTTCAAAGCGGTCTGTAAGCCTTTTATGCACATAGCCTGCAAGGGTATTGATATAAGCGATATAAGGAACATGGGCTTCTTTGTTAAGCACCGCCTGATAAAGATGTGCGATGCTCCAACGCTGTGGGATATTGAAGCCCAGTAGTTTTGTAAGCTCTCCTGCCGCCTGAGCTGTCATGGTATTGCGCCATGTTCTGAAAGGCACAAGCAGTTTATCGTTTTTGTCAAAAGCCATATAGCCGTGCATCATAGCAGAAATACCCATTGCACCGTATGTTTCAGGATAAATGCCATACTGTGCCTTTACGTTCTCTGCAAGGTCTTTATAGCAGGCTTGTATGCCCCCGTGGATATCATCAAGAGAATATGTCCAACAGCCGTTCTCAAAGCGGTTTTCCCACTGCTTCGACCCTGATGCGATAACAGAAAAGCTATCGTCTATAAGAACAGCCTTTATTCTTGTTGAGCCAAGTTCTATGCCAAGATATGTTCTTCCCTGCAAAATTTTATCTTTTACTGTCATTTTTGACTCTCCTTATAGTCCTTATCTCATTGTCACAACTACAACGGAGCATTTTGGCAGGTCTATCTCAAATCCCTTTTCTGTCATTTTCGCACTGTACTCTTTTGGTGCGACCTTATCGCAGTTATCAAAATCATTATAGTCCCTTACTTCATTGTCAAGTATCCTGCACTCAATGTTCTGATAATTTTCTCCTGCTATATCACAGCAGATATGAGCGTCATCATCTATAGAGCAGTTCGCTATAGTGACAGTGAGGACGCCGTCCTTTACTGAGGCAGATTGTGATATCATCGGGATCTTTCCGCCTGCCTGACAATTGTCGGCATAGCTGTAGCAAAGCTCGCCTCCCTGATGAGTTTTGAAAAGATCAAAGACGTGATAGGTAGGCGTCTTCACCATTTTCTCGCCCTCTGTGAGGATAAGAGCCTGCAAAACGTTCACAGCCTGCGCAAGGTTTGCCATTACGACCTTGTCGCTGTGGTTATTGAAGATGTTCAAATTGCAAGCCGCCACGATAGCGTCACGCATTGTGTTCTGCTGATAGAGGAAACCTGGGTTTGTGCCCTCCTCAACGTCATACCAACAGCCCCACTCGTCAACTATAAGACCTATCTTACCCTCTGGATCACGGCGTGACATTATCTCGCTGTGACGTTTTATAAGCTCGTCCATATATAGAGTTTTTGATATAGTTTCGTAATACTCCTCGTCTGAAAACTCAGTTGCACTGCCCTTTTTGTTCCAATCTCCTGTAGGAACGGTGTAATAGTGCAAAGAGATAGCCTTTGTGTGCCACTCCCCAAGGTTTGACATTACAACGTCCGTCCAGTTATAATCATTGGAATTTGGTCCGCAGGCAATTTTGTAAAGCTCATTGCCGCTGAAATTCTTGCAAAAGCTCTGATATCTTCTGTATTCATCGCAGTAATACTCAGGGCGCATCGAGCCGCCGCAGCCCCAGTTTTCGTTGCCTATACCAAGATATTTCAGCTTCCAAGGCTTTTCTCTGCCGTTTTTTCTTCTCAGGTCAGCCATAGGCGAAACACCGTCAAAGGTGATATATTCTATCCACTCGGAAAGCTCCTGAACAGTGCCGCTTCCGAGATTTCCTGCAAGATACGGTTCACAGCCTATCTCTTCGCACAGGTCAAAGAACTCATTTGTGCCGAAAGAGTTATCCTCCGTCACGCCGCCCCAGTTTGTGTTTATCATTTTCTTTCTCTGGGATTTTTCGCCGATACCGTCTTTCCAATGATACTCGTCAGCAAAACAGCCTCCCGGCCAGCGGAGAACAGGCATTTTTATCTCCTTGAAAGCTTCGATAACGTCTTTTCTTACGCCTTTTATGTTCGGTATCTCAGAATTTTCGCCAACGTACATTCCGTTATAGATACATCTGCCAAGATGTTCGGAGAAGTGTCCGTATATCTCCGGGTTGATGTGGGAACGTTTGTCTGCGGTATTGATAAGCATTGAAATCTCTTTCATTGTGACCTCCTTGATGTATATGATTTTAGTTTCAATTATATTTTATCACTTGACAAAAAAACAACAATGATATATCCTATTATTATACTGATACATCATACGAAATTAGAAAGGAAAAACCTATGGAACTTCACGCTTTGGGACTAAACTACAGCCATGACGGGTCTTTTGATATACGCCGTCCAAACGGTTCGGGGGATAATCTTCTGCTTATATTCAAATCCTCTGCGGTGGTGCGTTTGCACGGCAGGGAATACTCCGTTTCCCCTGACAGCGCAATACTATACAAAAAAGGCACTGAGCAGATATACCGTGCCTGCAAGGGTTTTTATATAAACCACTGGCTTCATTTTGATTGCGACGATATGCTCACCCGTGACTATTCACTCCCATATGATACGATTTTTATGTTATCAGACGCAGAGAAAACTGAGGATATCTTGTCCACCATAAGCAGACTCAGCTTATCTGAAAGCGGCAGGCGTGAGGATTATATCGAGCTTATGCTCAGAATGCTGCTCATAAGACTTGGAGAGGAATATTCTCTTAGCAAGAGCGGTCAGCCGCCAAGAAAGCGCAGTCACTACGCTGACGCGCTTGAGCGGCTCAGGGCTGACATCTACAGCTCCCCCTCCGGGAGCAGGAACATTGCCGATATGGCGAAAACTCTCAGCGTAAGCCCCTCCCACTTTCAGTATCTTTACACCTCACGCTTCGGTGTGAGCTGTTATGAGGATATCCTCTGTGCAAGAATGAAAAACGCTGAGTACTATCTTCTCAGCACTGACATGACAGTGAAAAACATTGCCGCCGTATGCGGATACGAAAATGACGTGCATTTCATGCGGCAGTTCAAACGCAGATACAACATGACCCCCTCACAGTTTCGGCTAAAAAACAAGAAATAGGCATATGCAAAAAGCGGACGAAAAAACTCGTCCGCTTTTGTTCTGTCAAAATTCTGTTAAAAGGTATGCGACCAAAGGTCGCCCCTACAAAACAGCTTAATCTTCGATCTCCGACTGATCCTCAATGACAACAGGGTGACCGTCCTCGGTCATTATCATATCCCCTGCACTGCACTGAACAGCCGTTTGCTCTGCAGTTATGTCATTGGGTTTGAGTTTGAACCTTATCGCCTGCTTGCAGTTTTCTATCTCAACATATGTATGCTTTCCGCCCGACTCTCCGTCCAGCGTCCAAGGCACTTCGTTCACGCTTGTGAATGTGACCTTTGACGTCTTGAAAGTCACAAAATGCTTATCGTTGAGCTTGTTGAGCACCGCCTCGTTTATTGTGTTGCTCAGCTCGATAGCGTTCTTAGGGGTCTTTACCAAGACCACTTCAAACAGTCCGTCATCAAAACACACCCCGGAAGCGATAAGCTTTTTCATTCCGCCCACTGAGATAGTGTTTGAGATAAGACCGAGTATAAAGCTTCCTTCTATTACCTCGCCGTCATGCTCCACTCTCATTTGCTGACCTGTTATCTTTGAAAGCCTTTTTATCCCCTCTGCCACATATGCGGCATGACCAAACTTGTTTTTCATCGTTTGTGAGGTTTCATAAGAAACGTCAGTGAAAGCGCCAAAGCCTGCTACATACACAAAATACTGACCGTTGAACTTGCCAACGTCATAGTCAAAATACACGCCGTCAACTATCTCCCTTGCGGCGTCGAGCATTTTTTTCGGTATGCTCAAAGACTGAGCACAATCATTTGTTGAACCGGCAGGAATATATCCAAGCGGTATTTTCTTATCAAATGTCATCATTGCCTTGACAGCCTCAGACAATGTTCCGTCACCGCCTGATGTGACTATCATGTCATAATCCTGACCGCACTTGCAAAGCTTGTTATAGCCGTCAAGCTTAGCCTGTGTAGGGTATGTGACTACCTCATAGCCGCCCTTTGTAAAAATATCCACAATGTCGCAAAGGTTATCTTTTATCTGTCCCTTGCCAGCATGGGGGTTGAACACAAAAAGCAATTTTTTCATTTTCCCAGCCCCTTTTCGTTTTTCAAATTCCTATTATTCTACTTTTTATCTATCTTTCTTACACACATTTTACATAGAGAATTATACCACAAATTTCACAAAAGTCAAGTATTATTGTGACAGCCGTCAAAAAGTCGTCAACAATCACAAACAAATTGTCAGCCAAACCACGAAGGTGACAAAGATAATAAGAGCAAAACATATAAAATAAGCAATACGGATAAACGGGTGATCGCTGTTCGCCCCTACATATAGAAATCAAGATCATCGCCGCAGGCGATACCTTAATTCCTCATTCCTCACTCCTCATTCCTCATTTACAAGAGCGGAGCGCCTAGTCTTTCGCTTCGTACCAGCTTCTGCCGCTGTTTACGTCCACTGTCATTGGCACAGCAAGCTTTACAGCGTTCTCCATTTCATCTTTGAGTATCTTTTCGGCTCTATCCTTGTCTTTTTCAGCTGCTTCTATAATAAGCTCGTCATGCACCTGCAAAATAAGTCTTGCGTCAAGATCTTCTTCTCTGAGCTTTTTGTATACTCTTACCATTGCTATCTTTATGATATCAGCCGCCGCACCCTGGATAGGTGCGTTCATTGCCGCCCTCTTTCCAAAAGCCTGCAAGACCTTGTTTGACGCAGAAAGCTCAGGGATATATCTTCTTCTGCCGAAAAGGGTGGTGACATAGCCGTTTTTTATGCCGTCATCAACTGTCTTGTCCATAAATTCAGATACTTTCGGGAAGTTGTCAAGATAATTCTTGATGTATCTTTTTGCCTCTGCTACCGTTACTCCGATATCTTTCGACAAAGAAAATGCTCCTATGCCATAGATTATACCAAAGTTTACAGCCTTTGCCGCACTTCTCATTTCAGGTGTGACAAAATCCTCTGGGATATCAAAGACCTGTGCCGCCGTTGAGGTATGGATATCTCTGCCCTCTGAGAAAGCTTCCTGCATATTTTTGTCACCGCACACGGAAGCAAGCACTCTAAGCTCGATCTGACTGTAGTCAGCGTCAAGAAGAGTGTATCCCTCCTCGGCAACAAAGAATTTACGCATATTCCTGCCTATCTCTTTTCTCACGGGGATATTTTGCATATTAGGCTCGGTGGAAGATATCCTTCCTGTTCTTGTTTCGGTCTGCTTGAAAACAGAATGGACTCTGCCGTCAGGGTGGATAAGCTTCAAAAGTCCGTCAACATAGGTGGAATTGAGCTTTGTGAGGGTGCGGTACTCAACGATAAGAGGCACGATAGGGTGCTTGTCCATAAGGCTTTCAAGAACGTCCGCATTAGTGGAATAGCCCGACTTTGTTTTCTTCTTTGCAGGCAGACCTAAGTCCTCGAAAAGCACCTCCCCAAGCTGTTTTGTGGAGGCTATATTGAACTCCTTGCCTGCATACATATATATCTGCGAGGTAAGCTCGTCTATCTTTATTTTCAAGTCCTCACCGAAAGCCTTTATGCCCTCTGCGTCAGCCTTTACACCGTAAAACTCCATTGAAGCAAGCACTTCGCAAAGTGGCATTTCGATATCGTCGAATAGCTTTGTCATTTCTGTCATTTCAAGCTGTTTTTTCAGATTTTCACTAAGAGCAGGCAGGCTTGAAAGGTCTGCATATTCCCCCATATCAGAGCGGTAAAGGCACTTATATGAAAGACAAAGATTTTCCGCTGTATACTCGCTTGACTGTGAATTGAGAAGATATCCTGCAAGGTCGCAGCAGAAAGTGAGGTTTTCAAGGTGAGTGCCATTTGAGAACGCAAACTTATGGGCAGTTTTGCCCTCAAAGGTTATTTTTTTGCAGGCTGTTCCCATGAAAGCTGTGATAATTGCATTGTCCTCGGTGGTGTAGATAACATCGTTACAGAGGATAGAAAGCTTATTGTCGGCAAAGATAAAATACACTGTTTTGTCCTTGCCGAGAACAGATATAACGCTCTCATCAAGTGGCTTGACCTCAAACTTAGGCAGGTCGGAAAGCTTTAGCTTGCTTTCCTGCACTGCGCTGTCAGCGCTTTCCACAGCTTTTCCGCTAAGACCCAATCTGTCTATAAGGCGCATCATTTCAAGGTCGGCAAGGAGAGCCTTTGTTTTCTCGGTATCAACCTCGCCCAGCTTATAAAACTCTGTAGCTTTATCAACAGGGGCTTCAAGACATATTTCGGCAAGGAAACGGCTGTCTATAGCGTCCTGATGACCATTTTCAAGCTTTGTGCGCACAGACGGGGTAAGCTTGATATCTGCGAGGTGTTCATAAAGGGTCTTGACATCGCCCTCCTGCTTGATAAGGGAAAGTGCGGTCTTTTCGCCTATACCCTTTACGCCTGAGATATTGTCTGAGGTATCTCCCATAAGAGCCTTTACCTCGATCATCTGGCGAGGGGTAACGCCGTATTCTTCCATTATCCTGTCAGGGGTATATATCTTTGTTTCCTTTGTGGTGGCAAGACGTACTGTAACATGGTCGGAAACGAGCTGAAAGCTGTCCCTGTCACCAGTGAGGATATAGCACTCGTTGCCTGAATCTGCGGCGGCTTTTGAGAGCGTACCGAGAATATCGTCTGCTTCATAGCCCTCGCACTGTACTATCTTTATACCAAGGTCGCCCAAAAGCTCTTTTATCACAGGCATTTGCTGAGCAAGCTCCTCAGGCATACCCTTTCGGTTGGCTTTGTAGGCGGCATTCGCCTTATGTCTGAAAGTAGGGGCTTTAAGGTCGAAAGCCACTGCCACGCAGTCAGGCTTTACCTCGCCTATCTCCTTGAGGTAAATATTCATAAACCCCGTAAGGGCATTCGTGAACTGTCCCTTTGAATTTGACAGCAGCTTTATTCCGTAAAAAGCCCTGTTCATTATGCTGTTTCCGTCTATGGCTAGTAGTTTCATTCTAGTCCAAGCACCTCCGCTTTATTGTTCTCTTTTCTTGGATTATACTCGTCAACGTCCCACTTGATAGGGTTATTATGTATGTATTTTGAAATTGCTATATATTCTTTTTGGTTTCTGATGATATGGTCATAATATGAACGCTGAAAAATATTAAAACCAATATCCTTATTTATAAATCTTTTCAACATTGACACATACTGTGGAACTATCTCGTTTGTAGGGGACGGCGCCCTCGACGTCCCGCTGACTCCCGCACCGATTTTCAGTATAAAATGGATATGATTTGGCATTATGACATATTGCAATATCTTTTTGTCATCATAGACACTGTTTGCTCTGTGGATATTATCTCTGATAATTTTACCAAAGCTTGAAAGATAGACCTTTCCGACAGCGTGTGCGCAACATAACGGGACGTCGGGGGCGCCGTCCCCTACATCTGTTGCCCACAACAACTCGTTTTTGTGGACAGTACATATGGTAATAAAATAAAGTCCCTTTTTTGAATAATCATAATTGTCAAGTCTTATGATTTTCCTTACAGGCTTATCCATAAGATTATTCCGAAATCTTATCCAGCGACAGCGTTGCAATGCCGTTAAGGCTTTCGTCTGCTCGTCTGCCTGCAAGATAGTCAAAATATCCCTGACAGGCTATCATTGCACCGTTGTCGCCGCAGTATTTGAACTCAGGCATATAAAGCTTATAGCCACGCTTGTCACAGGCTTTCTGCAATTTTTCTCTTACCCCTGAGTTCGCCGAAACGCCGCCTGCAAGCCCTATGGTAGTATACCCGAGATCTTTTGCGGCAAGCATCGCTTTGTCTACAAGAATGTCGGATATGGTGTTCTGAAACGAAGCCGCCATATCGTTCACATTGACAGTTTCGCCCTTTTGTGCGGCATTATGCACAAGGTTTATAACGGCAGTTTTTAGTCCGCTGAAAGAGAAGTCATATTCACTGCCCTGCACCTTTGGGTGAGGGAGCTTATAGGCATTAGGATCACCTGACTTTGCGGCATTGTCGATAAACTTTCCACCCGGGTATTCAAAGCCCAATGTTCTTGCTACCTTGTCAAAACACTCGCCTGCGGCATCATCTCTTGTTCTGCCTATAACATGATATCTTGAATAATCAAGCACCTCTACAATATGTGAATGTCCTCCCGACACGACCAAGCAAAGATAAGGCGGTTTAAGCTCAGGGTGGGAGATATAATTTGCGGCAATGTGACCTGCAATATGGTGAACAGGCACAAGAGGCTTATTTGCACTCATTGCAAGTCCCTTTGCAAAGCTCACTCCCACGAGAAGTGCTCCGATAAGTCCCGGAGCGTAGGTCACTGCAACAGCGTCGATATCCTCCATTGTGCAGTTTGCTTCTTCAAGAGCGGCTTTTGTCACCCATGTTATGTTCTCCGCATGGCGGCGTGAGGCTATCTCAGGCACAACTCCACCATAAAGCCTGTGTTCGTCTATCTGACTTGCAACTATATTTGAAAGCACCGTTTTTCCGTCTTCAACAACAGAGCAGGCTGTTTCATCGCAGGAGCTTTCTATTCCTAAAATCTTCATTTTATTACCCTCTTTTTATTTCGTAAATATACGCATATCATGTCCTTAGATTTACCCACAGAAAATTGGTCACTTCATTTCAACTCACACGCTTATGTGGAACGTGACTCAATAATCCGTCATAACACCATAATCCATAATTTGATTTCAACTCACACGCAGACGAATCGGAGCAAGCAGGCGACCAAAGGTCGCCCCTACGAAAGAATAATCATCGCCGCAGGCGATACCTTAATTCCTCATTCCTCACTCCTCATTCCTCACTTTTCAAGGAAGTCCGTATATCCTCTTCATTTCAGCCGAATTTCCACCGTCTGCGGAACGCACATACAAAGGCTTTTCTATCTGTACAAAAGGCTTTCCGCCCTTTTTGCCCTCAACGAGAATAAGCCATGGGGGACACTCTGGGTTTTTGTGAACTGTCCGCAAACGCTTCGGCTCGATGCCACTGGCTCTCATTGCCGTCATTATATCGCATAGGCGCTCGGGGCGGTTGCATATGCAAAGCCTGCCACCGAATTTCAGATTTTTCTTTGCACATCTGCACACGTCATCAATAGTGCAGAGCATTTCATGCCGTGCGATAGAAACCGCTTCGCTGTCATTCTTCGCACCTGTGTTGTTTATCTTGTAGGGCGGATTGCAGGTGATAAGATCAAGCTCTTTTTCGCTTCGCCAATCATTCAAGTCGCCCAAAACAGGCTGGATAGTATCTATTTTCGACCTCTCAAGAGATACTTTAAGCTGTTCGTGAGCCTTTTCCTGTATCTCAACAGCATATATCTTCTGTGGCTTGTAAAATTTGTGCAGTAGAAGCGCTATTATGCCGCTTCCTGTGCAAAGGTCTGCGCAGATATCCTTGTGCCGTCCTGCTGAAAAATCCGCAAGCAGAAAGGCGTCAGTACCAAAGCGGTGTTCGTCAGATATACATATCTCAATGCCCTCGCCCAAGGACTCAAATGTAAAATCGTTATATGTCATTTATTTCTCCATTTTCAGTGGGTTGAAGTGCCATTAAAACAGCATTTTCCGTGGGGGCGGTGTAGAAATTTTTTCTCATGCCTACCCTCTCAAAGCCCAATTTTTCATAAAAGCTTATAGCCACAAGGTTTGACTCTCTCACTTCAAGATACCATTTTTCAGCCTTTGCGGCATTGTATGTGCTGTCAAAAAGGGCTTTTGCAATGCCCATTCTGCGGAACTTCTCCAAAACGCCTATATTGTTTATCTCAGCTTCTCCGCATACGCACCACACACTTATAAAGCCTGCGGCTTCGCCATTACAAAGGGCAAGAAACGATATATCGTCAGGGTTTGAAAGCTGTTTTTTGTAGGTTTCAAAACTCCAAGCTTCGGGCAGAATTTTCGCCGCAGTTTGTGAAAAAAGCTGTACATTTTCCTCTGAAAGAGGCACAATGGTCACATCTACCACCTTATTCGCCCTCTATTTTCGTGCCAACAAGGCAATACGCTTTGCAGTCGCTCAGAATTTTGACTTTTACATCATGGAAGCCACGCTCTCTAGCCATTGAACGCACCTGCTGAGGAGTGAACTTGTCAAAACCTGAATCGCAGTACGGGAGCTTATCAAGGTAGCCCTTTGTATAGAATGTGCAGATAAAATTGCCGCCGTCCTTGAGAACTCTCCTTACCTCGTCAAGAACTTTTGCGGTGTCCTCCCAGAAATAAATGGTGTTCACAGTGTAAACAGTGTCAAAAAAGTCATCGTTATAAGGAAGCTCCTCAGCTTTTCCCTGCTGTAAGATCACCTTGTTGGTATTCACTCCGTCACGGTTTTTTCGCTTGGCTTTTTCCACCATATCCGCAGAAATGTCAACGCCATAGAATTTAGCGTTTATATTCTTGCTAAGCTTTTTGATAGTCACGCCGTTTCCAAAGCCTATATCCAATATCCTTGCACCGTCAAGCTTGCAGACAAATTTTTTCACCGCTCTGTAGTGCTCTGCATTGAAAAAATTCATGAATTTTGCACAGGCTATACCGCCCAATCCCTCTGGGTCAGCACACTGTCCGCCTATGTATTCTTTTATGCTCATAAAATCACCTCAAAAAATCTAAATTGATATATAATATACAAATTGCGAAAGCCAACGGGCGAACAATGTTCGCCCCTACGAGAAATGATAATCGCCGCAGGCGATACCTTAATTCCTCATTCCTCACTCCTCATTCCTCATTCCTCACTCCTCATTCCTCATTTAAACAAGAGTCCGTAAAGCTCCCCCTTAGAAAAACCCGTCGCCTTTGCTATCTCACGGCAGGCGTCAGCTCCACGCATACCCTTTTCCACAAGGGCTTTTACTTGTTCCAAAGCTTCCTCTATATTCTCCGCAGGGCAAAGCTCGTCCTCTTTTGCACCCTCGATAACAAGCACAAATTCGCCCTTTGGCTTGTTGGCTTCATAATACTCCACAGCCTGCGCAAGAGTGGTGCGGAAAACTTCTTCGTGTATCTTTGTAAGCTCCCTGCAAAGAGATATTCTTCTGTCACCGAAATATTCCAGCATATCCTTCAAAGTGTAGATGAGTTTGTGGGGCGCTTCATAGAAAATAAGAGTGTTCGTGCAGTTTTTCACCGATGCAAGATGATTTAATCTTTGCTTCTTGGTGGTTGACAAAAAGCCCTCGAACTGAAATCTTGCAGTGTCAAGTCCGCTTATGGCAAGTGCTGATACCACCGCTGACGGACCTGGTACTACCTCCACTTTAACACCATTTTCAGCGCACAGCTTCACAAGAAGCTCCCCAGGGTCTGAAATGCAGGGCATACCAGCGTCTGTTACGATAGCGGCGTTCTCGCCTGCCATTATCCTGTTCAAAATGCTCTCGCCCACCTGTTTTGCATTGTGTTCATGATAGCTCACAAGTGGCGTTTTTATGTCAAAATAATTGAGAAGCTTTGCGGTAACTCTTGTGTCCTCTGCACAGATAAAATCAGCCTTTTCCAGGGTCTCAACTGCACGGTATGTCATATCTCCAAGGTTGCCTATAGGCGTTCCTACTACGGATAAAATTCCCATTGTTTATTCTCCTAACTCGTTTGCAAGTATGTGGTCTATCATCTCATAAAGGTCAGAAATGGTATTAAGCCCACCGCACTGCGCTCTTAGCCTTGCAGAGCCTTTCAGCCCTTTAACATACCATGCGCAGTTTTTTCTGGCTTCTTTCATGCCCTGACGTTCGCCCTTGTATTTGCATATAAGCTCGCAGTGCTTTTTCATCACTGCCATTTTTTCTTCTATGCTCACCTCAGGAAGCTTTTCCCCTGTTTCAAGATAATGCTTCACGTCACGGAAAACCCATGGTCTGCCGTAGCTTCCTCTGCCTATCATCGCAAGGTCACAGCCAGTCTGCTCATACATTGCCTTTGCGCTTTCTCCGTCAACAACGTCGCCGTTGCCTATAACGGGTATCTTAACGTTGGCTTTTACCTGCTTTATTATATCCCAATCGGCTTTGCCTGAATAAAACTGCGTTCTCGTCCTGCCGTGACAGGTGACGGCGCTTGCCCCTGCCTGCTCCATGAGCTTTGCAAACTTCACTGCATTTATGCTGTTTTCGTCCCAGCCTGCACGAAATTTCACTGTAACGGGGCAGTTTGCGTTTTTTACCACCTCTCTGCATATCTCTGCCGCAGTGTCTGGCAGCCTCATAAGTGCAGAGCCGCTGCCGTTGCCGACTATCTTAGGCACAGGACAGCCCATGTTTATATCAATGATATCAGGGGAATAATCGTTGAGCTTATAAGCCGCTTTTCCCATATAATAAGGGTCTTCCCCGAAAAGCTGCAAAGCATAGGGGCGTTCCTCTTTCTCAATCTCGCAAAGACGTGCAGTCTTTTTGTCACCAAAGCACAGACCCTTCGATGATATCATTTCGCTCACAAGATATGACGCACCATACTCTTTGCACATAAGGCGATATGATTTATCTGCCACCGACGCCATTGGTGCTAAAGCGGCGGTCTTTTCTATTTCAACGTTTCCGATAAAAAAACTGTTCATCAAGTCAAATTCTCCTAATATGTTCCAACGCATGAATAGTCATAGCGATACTATTTTATTATAGCACAATGCGTGATTTTTTGCAACGATAAAAAGCCATATAACTACACAAAGTAATAAATCGCTGAAACGCCTTGACATTTGCGGAATTTTGCTATAAAATATAATGGTAGTATTATATTTTGTATAAGGAGAATGTTTCATGAATAATTCTGAAAAAACCATGGATAAGATCGTGGCTCTCTGTAAAAACAGAGGCTTTGTATACCCCGGAAGCGAGATCTACGGCGGTCTTGCAAACACTTGGGACTACGGTCCGCTTGGCGTTGAGCTGAAAACTAACATCAAGAACGCTTGGAGAAAGAAGTTCATTCAGGAGAACAAGTACAACGTTGGTCTTGACTCCGCTATCCTTATGAATCCGCAGACTTGGGTGGCTTCAGGTCACATCGGCGGATTCTCTGACCCTCTTATGGACTGCAAGGACTGTAAGACACGTCACAGAGCGGACAACCTTATCGAAGATTTCGACGGCACTAACGTTGCAGGCTGGACAAACGAGCAGATGATGGACTACATCAAGGAAAAGCAGATCCCATGCCCAGATTGCGGCAGCCACAACTTCACTGATATCCGTCAGTTCAACCTTATGTTCAAGACATTTCAGGGTGTAACTGAGGACTCAAAGTCTGAGCTTTATCTGCGTCCTGAAACTGCACAGGGTATCTTTGTAAACTTTGCAAATATCCAGAGAACAACAAGAAAGAAAGTACCTTTCGGTGTTGCACAGGTAGGTAAGTCATTCAGAAACGAGATCACTCCGGGTAACTTTATTTTCCGTGTTCGTGAGTTTGAGCAGATGGAGCTTGAGTTCTTCTGCAAGCCTGGCACAGACCTTGAGTGGTTCAACTACTGGAGAGGCTTCTGCAAGGATTGGCTGCTTAGCCTTAACATCAAGGAAGAAAACCTTCGTCTGAGAGATCATTCACCTGAGGAGCTTTGCTTCTATTCAAAGGCTACAACTGACTTTGAGTATCTCTTCCCATTTGGCTGGGGCGAGCTTTGGGGCGTTGCCGACAGAACTGATTATGACCTTAATCAACACATCAAGACAAGCGGCAAGAGCCTTGATTACTTTGACCCTGAAACAAACGAGAGATATGTTCCATACGTTATCGAGCCTTCCCTTGGCGTTGAGAGATTGTTCCTGACAGTTGTTTGCGAAGCATACGACGAAGAGAACATCGGCACAGAGGAGAAGCCTGACGTTAGAACTGTTATGCGTTTCCACCCTGCACTTGCTCCTTTCAAGGCTTGCGTTCTTCCGCTTTCCAAGAAGCTCAGCGAGCAGGCAGGCGAGCTTTATGCAGAGCTTTCAAAGCACTTCCTTGTTGACTATGACGAGGCAGGTTCTATCGGTAAGAGATATCGCCGTCAGGACGAGATCGGTACACCATTCTGCATCACATATGACTTTGATTCTGTTGAGGACGGCTGTGTAACAGTAAGAGACAGAGATACAATGGAGCAGGAGCGTATCAAGATCGACGAGCTGGTAGCTTATATCGAAAAGAAGATAGCTTTCTAGTAAAATAAAGATCTTTGCGGGCGAACGGTTTGTTCGCCCGTTTTTTATGCCCGTTTTTACAATAAAAAGCTTTACAAAATTGGCGAGTTGTGATATAATATGTTTGTATATTTTTACGAAAGGACGTCCTTGCCATAAAAAATATATTTGACTCACATTGTCACTATGACGATCACGCTTTCGATGAGGACAGATACGAAGTCCTTGACAGGCTTCTTTGCGACCCTGACTCTCCTGTAGACAAGGTCTGCCATGCCGCAACGGACGAAAGATCGTCTTTGTTCGGAATCGAAACTGCGAAAAAATATGAGAATTTCTATACCTCTGTTGGCTTTCACCCTGAGTGTATGGATACTCTTCCTGAAAATTATATGCAGGTGCTTGACGAGCTTTATTTGAAAGCCTGCTCTACTCACAAGCTTGTTGCGGTTGGTGAGATAGGGCTTGACTATCATTATGAGGGATATGACAAAGAAAGACAGATAAAGCTTTTTGACAAGCAGGTGGAATATGCTGTGAAGAAAAGTCTGCCTGTTATAGTTCACTGCCGTGAAGCCACTCAGGACTGCCTTGACGTGCTGAACAAATATGCGCCGTCAGGTGTAGTTCACTGCTTTTCAGGCTCGGCGGAGACCGCAGAGATAGTGCTTGGGCTTGGTATGTACATCGGGTTTACAGGTGCGCTTGCTTTTAAAAATGCTAAAAAAGCCAGACGTGCTCTTGAAGTTGTCCCAATGGACAGGCTTCTTCTTGAAACGGACTGCCCTTACATGGCGCCCCCTCCTTACAGAGGACAGAGGTGCGAAAGCCCTATGATAGAAGAAGTGGCAAAGGTCGTGGCTGAGATAAAAAAACTCGATCCGCAGGAAGTGCTTGACATTACAAATAGAAACGCTTGCCGCCTGTTCGGGATCGAATATGAGAAAGGATAAGAGAACAAAATGAAAGAAACTATGTATGTAGTGATACCATGCTACAATGAGGAACAAATGTTGCCTATCACAGCGGAAGCGCTTATAAAAAAGTTCGATGAGCTGAAGGCAGAAGGTCGTATCGCACAGAACAGCAAGGTCATGTTCGTTGACGACGGCTCAAAGGACAAAACGTGGGAGATAATACAGAAGCTCCACGAAGCAAGCCCTGTTTTCACAGGTCTTAAGCTCTCAAGAAACAAAGGTCATCAGAACGCACTGCTGGCTGGTCTTATGACGGCGAGAAACTATGCTGATATCGTTGTTTCCATGGACGCTGACTTGCAGGACGATATAAACGCTATTGACGGCTTCCTTGATAAGAGGGCAGAGGGCTGTGATATTGTTTACGGCGTTCGTTCATCGAGAGAAAAGGATACCGCTTTCAAGCGTGGAACTGCTCAGGCATATTACAAGCTTTTGGAGCATATGGGCGTTGAGATAACATATAATCACGCTGATTACAGACTTATGAGCAAAAGGGCTATAGACGCTCTGGCAGAGTTTAAGGAAGTAAATCTGTTTCTGAGAGGTCTTGTGCCTATGGTTGGCTTCAAGAGCGACATCGTTAAGTATGTAAGAAACGAGCGTGTGGCGGGCGAATCTAAATATCCGCTGAAAAAAATGCTTTCCTTTGCAGTTGAGGGAATAACCTCACTTTCTGTAAAGCCTATAAGATTTATCACCACTATCGGTATAATAGTATTTTTAGTATCACTTATAATGCTTATATATTTCCTTATAACATGGGCAGTGGGACACACTGTTCAGGGCTGGGCTTCAACTATCACATCTATATGGGCGATAGGCGGACTTCAGCTTTTGGCTATCGGCATTATCGGAGAATATATAGGCAAGATCTATTTGGAAACAAAGGCTAGACCTAAATTTATAATCGAAACAAATCTTGAAGAAACAGACAAGGAGTAATTAAAAATGGCAGAACTCAAGGCTAACAATCAGAAACCAAATTTCGACAACAACCCTAAGCTTATAGAAGCTATCGCAGAAATGAGAAAGAATTTCTGTGCCGAAACTCAAAACAAGGTAATAAACACAGCACTTGCCTGCACATTTCTCGTGCCTGCAATGGTAGAAAAGACAACAGAGCTTGTTGCCGACGCTGAAAATCATGTTAATTTTGAGGACAAGAGCAAGGCTAAGTTCATTCTTCTCAACAACAACAAAACAAACGGCACATTTTTCCCTGTTTTCACTTCCCCTGAGGAGGCTAAAAAACTTCAGTATGACAAGCCATTCCAGAGTTTTGCAATGAGATTTCAGGATATAGCTGCTCTCACTGAGCAGACGCCAAAGGTACAGGGCTTTGTTGTAAACCCATTTGGCGAGAACCTTCCTTTCACACAGGAAATGCTGGAGTCTATCAAGCAGACCCTTATAAAGGTAGCAAAGGAGCGCAAGGCGGCTAAAGAAGCTGCTGAAAAGGGCGAAGCTCCTGACATTGCTGTTACAAACAACGAAACAGCAGAGTAAAATACTTAAGCATATCGGAGGACGGACGGACTGTGTTCGTCCTCTTTTTTACCTGTCTATAAAAATCTAATTACAGAAGTCCGTGTCTTATTTTTACGAAAACTATGCTTAATATAGTTGACAAAGATCATGCCGTGTGTTATAATTGTAGTAATATGGTGGGAAATAAAGCGTGTTATTTGTGCAGTGTTCACTATCACGCACCACGCAAAAGACTAAAAGATTCTGCTTTTAGAAATTTTTTTCGTGATCTGAGGGAGTATATATGGCTAACGAAACTGAGCTTGAAAAAATTGACCGTGCTGCCGAATACTTTGAAAGATATTTTGAGTTTGAGGACGCTGTAACGGTCAGCAAGGAAAACAAGGAATACCTCAAAACTTATATCCATGACAACGATTATGTTGTTAAAAACTTCAATATAAAAAATAAGATCGTTAAGGCTGTGGGCATAAGTGCGGCTATCGGCGTGGCGGCTTTCCTGCTGCTGTGGCTGCTCCTTGGCACAAAGCTTATTATAGTGGGCATTATTGCAGGTGCACTTATTTTTATCGGTGTAGGCGTTTTCGGTATCGCACTGAACAAATACAGACTTACTGCTGCTGAACAGAAGCAGGTTGAAGTGAACGAGGGCATAAACGAACAGATAATAATGCTTGATGACAGAATAAAGCAAGTAGAACGTCAGAGAGATGATTACTACAAGGCTCTTGAAAAGAGAGTGCCTTTCATGTCACTTGACTATATGAAGAACGTTCAGCAGATAAAACAGTTTCTTGTGGACGGCAAGGCTGACACCTGCGAGGAAGCTGTGGATATGTTCGAGGAGTCGATGCTTTTACAGCAGATGACGGATATCATGACAAAGAGCGAAACTATCGAGCCTGTCAAGGACGATAAGGAACGTTTCGGCGACCCTTTGAAGATAATAAAGGAAAACAAGAAGAAACGCAAAAAGGAAAAGAAAGCAAAAAAAGACAAAAAGTAACTTTCGACCGCAGCAGCATTTTACGCCGCTGCGGTCTTTCTGTGAAGATCCACAATTTGCTATAGATAGGATAATGTATGAACGAGAAAAAAGATATTCTGACAAAAACATGGGTAGTGGCTGTCCTTGCGTCCATATGCTGTATGCTGTGGGGAAGTGCATTTTCCTGCGTGAAAATAGGCTACAGCCTTATGAACATAACCACCAATGACAGCGGCTCTCAGCTTGTGTTTGGGGGCATAAGATTTTTTGTGGCAGGGCTAATGGCTCTTGCCATGGGAAGCACAGCGGAGAGAAAAATTCTCCTGCCAACAAAAACTTCCATACCAAAGATCATGATAATAAGCCTTTTTCAGACAATTTTGCAGTATTTTTTCTACTACATAGGTCTTGCCCACACAACGGGGGTAAAGGCAGCGATAATAGTTGGGGCGAACGTTTTTATTGCGATACTTGTGTCATCGCTTTTATACAAGCTTGAAAAGCTCACCGCTGTGAAAATAGCAGGCTGTATACTTGGATTTTCGGGTATCATTGTTATAAATCTCGGGGGACTTTCGGGGGTAAGCTTTAACTTTCTCGGGGACGGATTTATTTTTCTTTGCACCTGTGCATACGCTTTTTCATCGGTGTATATGAGGCGCTATTCCGAAACAGAAGACCCTGTTATGCTTAGCGGCTGGCAGTTCGTTTTCGGTGGAGCAGTTCTCACTGTCATAGGCTTTTTAATGGGCGGCAGGCTTGGTCACATGAGCGCAAAGGCTTTTTTGATGCTTTTGTATCTTGCCTTTGTATCAGCGGCGGCATATTCGCTGTGGGCAGTGCTTTTGAAGCACAACCCTGTTTCAAAGGTGGCGATTTTCGGCTTTATGAACCCTGTGTGCGGAGTGCTGCTTTCAACTATCCTGCTTGATGAAAAAGGCATTTTTGGCGTTCAGGGGATAGCCGCACTTATCCTTGTATGCTCGGGTATCTTCATTGTTCAGAGAAAAGGGAATAAATAATATTGTAACTATGCTCATATGCTTTTGCATATTCACGTTGTTTGTATGTAGGGGCGAACAGTGTTCGCCCGTTGATTTGACATTTTTGCAACAGACTGGCTCATATGCTTTTGCGTATGAGCTTTTTTATTCAAAATCGTCCTAAAGACTGTTTAAAATGTTGATTTTTATATGCAGCTGTGTTATAATGAATTGTGTATGGTTTTTTACCAATATATTATCAGTAAAGAAAAAGAGGACAAGACAATGTTTAAGAAAAACGGACTTTTAAAAAGCCCTGACAGCAAGCCAAAAGAAAAGTATCTGCTGCTGTTTGCGGTGGCTTTTATCGGCATGATGATCTCGTTCATACCGTCAATGATAGTGAACAAGGGCATCTTTCTCTACTATGGCGACTTCAACTCACAGCAGATGATGTTCTATCAGCACTGTCATGACGCTGTTCGCAGCGGAAACATGGGCTGGGATTGGGGAACGGACTTAGGCTCGAGCTTTGTTGGCTCATATGCTTTCTATCTCCTTGGCTCGCCATTTTTCTGGCTCACTACACTTTTCCCGTCAGGTGCAGTGCCTTATCTGATACCATGGCTCCTTGCGCTGAAAACGGCTATCGCCGCAATAACAGCCTACGCTTATATCAGATTTTTTGTTGACAACACAAGCGCCTGCTTTATAGGCGGTCTGCTTTACGCTTTCTCAGGCTTCCAGACCTACAACGTTTTCTTCAACCACTTCCACGACGCAACTGCGTTCTTCCCTCTCATGCTTTTAGGATTTGAACTGTTGGTTCAAAAGAACAAGAAGGGTCCGTTTGCGGTAGCAGTTGCAATATGCGCCACAATAAGCTATTTCTTCTTTGCCTGCGAGGTCGTATTCGTTGTTATCTACTTCTTCCTGAGATGCCTTGACAAGGACTTTGAAATTGACATGAAGAAGTTCGGTCTGCTTATCCTTGAGGCTGTTATCGGTGTGATGATATCCGCTGTTATATTCCTGCCGTCAGCGCTGAGCGTAATGGGCAACTACCGTGTGAACGAAAGACTTTATGGACTTGACCTTGTTATATACGGTGAAAATGTAAGAATACCAAGAATTATCCAATCGTTCTTTATGCTTTCCGATATGCCTGCAAGAATAAATATTCTTAACTCAGACAAGGCAAGATGGGCTTCAATGGCAGGCTATCTGCCTATGTTCTCAATGGCAGGCGTTATAGCGTTTATGAGAACGAGAAAGAAAGGCAAAGACAGTTGGCTTACAAAGGCTATTATCGTGTTCGGTATAATGGCTTGCGTGCCTATATTGAACTCCTCTTTCGTCCTTTTCAATGCGTCATATTATGCAAGATGGTATTATATGCCTATACTGCTTATGTGCCTTATGACAGCAAAGGTCATCGCAGAAAACAAGGACGATCTGAAAAAGGGATTTGTGCCTGTTTGTGTAGTATGTGCGATATTTATTGGCATCGGTCTGCTTCCGACAAACGAAAACGGCGTTGTATCCTATGGCAAAGTCCCTGAATATATTGAACTTTACTACATTCAGGCTATCGTTACTATAGTAATGATAATAATGCTTGGCACGCTTATATATGTGGTCGCAGAGAAGAAGCTCGACTACATGAAGATCGCTTCTGCAATGACGGCGGTTGCGGTGGTCATCTGCATGACTTCTTCTATCGTATACGGCGTAAGCCAGGGTACTGACAACACCGACTACATCAACAGAGCAATAAACGGTGGCGACAACATCAACATGGATAAGCTGGAGTCTGGATCAGAGAACTACAATGCTGACAATAATTTCTACAGAATAGATACCTCAGAAAATGTTGACAACTGGTGTATGTTCTGGAAGCTTTCATCAATGAGATGCTTCCACAGCGTTGTTTCAACATCTATCATGGATTTCTACAGCTCTATCGGACAAACGAGAGATGTTGCATCAAGAATGGAAACTAAGGTCTATCCGCTAAGAAGCCTGTTTTCCGTAAAATACTATTTCAATGAACTTACTGAAAGTGAGAGAAAAGGTATCACAGAGGTATCGAAGCCTGAAACTCTTGCAAATCTCTACGGCTTTGAATATGTTGATACTCAGAACGGTTTCAACATTTACGAAAACAAATATTATGTACCAATGGGCTTCACTTATGATTACTACTGCCTTGACAGCGACATTCAGAAGGCTTCAGAGGTAGACAAGACCTCAATGCTCATGAAAGCCATTGTGCTTACCCCTGAACAAGCTGCAAAATACAATAATATTCTCAGCTACTACAGCTTTAAGGGTACTGACTACTCAACAGATCAGTATTATCAGAACTGCCTTGACAGACGTGCAAACAGTTGTTCATCATTCAGTTATGACTCTTACGGTTTCAACGCCAAGATCGACCTTGACAAGGATAACCTTGTGTTCTTCTCAGTTCCATATGATGACGGCTGGAGCGCAAAGGTGAATGGTCAGGACGTGGAAATAGAAAAGGTGGATTACGGCTTTATGGCTGTGCTTTGTCCTGCCGGGTCAAACGACATCCAGTTTACCTACGAAACAAAGGGACTTTTCTGGGGCAAGGTAATAACAGCCGTTGGCTTCGGCTCGCTTATCGTTTACCTTGGCGCAGTGAGATTTACAGGCAGAAAGAAAAAAGAAGAAGCTCAGCCTGTTGAAAAGAACGCATAAACCTGAAAGGGAGGATATAAAATGTATCAGAACGAAAAAACTATCAGTGAAAAAGAGATATACAAGGGCAGGGTCGTTCACCTGACTTGTGATGAAGTGGAGCTTGAAAACGGCTACAAGACGCTTAGAGAGGTCATTCATCACCCTGGCGGAGTTTGCATCGTTGCTCTTGACGAGGACGAGAATGTTTATTTTGTAAAGCAGTTCCGCTATCCTTTCAAGACCGCACTTATGGAGATACCTGCTGGAAAGCTTGAATACGGTGAAGATCATTTGGAGTGCGGAAAGCGTGAGCTTAAAGAGGAGATAGGTGCAACGGCAGAAAAAATGACTTATCTTGGCTGTATTTATCCTACAGTGGCTTATGATACCGAGATAATCCATATGTATATGGCAGAGGGACTTGATTTCGGTGAGCAGCACCTTGATGAGGGCGAGTTCCTTGACGTAACAAAAATGCCTCTTGAAGAAGCTTACAAAATGGTCATGGAAAACAAGCTCCCTGACGCAAAAACAACTGCGGCTATACTGAAAACTTATCTCATCAAAAAGGATATGTAGTCCATAATATTTTATCCATGCGATAAAAGAAACGGTCGAACGCTGTTCGCCACTGCATATATAAAGGGTACTGTCAACGTGGCAGTACCCTTTTTTTGTGGTAAAAAAAAGAGCGCCCACGCACCGAAGTGCATGAGCGTCTTTTTTATAGTAACTTAGATTACTTTTCCTCAGTATTGTAAAGCTTAGCGTATCTGAGCAGATAATCATATCTGTCCTTTGCGTTCTGAACAGCCTTACCAAAGAGCTTCTCAGCTCTCTCAGGATTCTGTCTAGCAAGTGCGTTGTAACGTACCTCGCCCATGATGAAGTCCTTATAGTCAGCTGTTGGAGCCTTAGAATCAAGGATAAATGGATTCTTGCCCTCTGCCTTAAGACGTGGGTCGAATCTGTACAGATGCCAGTAACCAGCCTGAACAGCCTTCTTCTCCTCTGTCTGAGCAATTGACATACCACCCTTGATACCATGGTTGATACATGGAGCATAACCGATGATGATTGAAGGGCCGTGATAAGACTCTGCCTCGTGGATAGCCTTGATGCACTGATTGTAATCAGCACCCATTGCAACGTGAGCTACATATACATAGCCGTAAGACATTGCGATACCTGCGAGATCCTTCTTCTTAACTTCCTTACCAGCTGCTGCGAACTGAGCGATAGCACCTGTTGGAGTTGACTTAGATGACTGTCCGCCTGTATTTGAGTAAACCTCAGTATCGAATACGAAGATGTTTACGTCCTGACCCTGAGCGATAACGTGGTCAACGCCTGAGAATCCGATATCGTAAGCCCAACCGTCGCCGCCGAAGATCCACATTGACTTCTTTCTCAGATAGTCAGCGTCCTTAAGGATCTCCTCAGTAGCCTTGTTCTTTGTCTTCTTGAGAGCTGCGATAAGATTATCTGTAGCTGGTGAGTTCTTCTCGCCGTCGTCTACTGTTTCAAGATACTCTTCGCAAGCCTTCTTGAGAGCTGCTGCCTTAGTTGTCTTAGACAGTTCAAGAACCTTAGCGATAGTTCTGTTTCTGATAGTGGACTGTGCAAGGTACATACCGTAACCATACTCAGCGTTATCCTCGAACAGTGAGTTAGCCCAAGCTGGACCCTTGCCGTCCTTGTTTACTGTGTATGGAGTTGAAGGAGCAGAACCACCCCAGATTGATGAACAGCCTGTTGCGTTAGCAATGTACATTCTGTCACCAAAGAGCTGTGTGATGAGCTTAGCATAAGGTGTTTCACCGCAGCCTGCGCAAGCGCCTGAGAATTCAAGCAGTGGCTGCTTGAACTGTGAGCCCTTAACTGTTGTTGCCTTGAACTTATCGAATACTTCTGGCTTTTCAGCAAGTGTAAGACCATAGTTGAATACTTCCTGCTCAGCGAGCTGAGTTTCAAGTGGCATCATGCTGAGAGCCTTGTTGCCCTTCTTACCAGGACAAACATTTACGCAAGAACCGCAGCCTGTGCAGTCCAGAGCAGACATTGTCATTACGAAGTTGTAACCAGGCATACCTGTCATAGCTACTGCCTTCTCCTGAGCAAGCTTAGGAGCCTTCTTCAGCTCAGCGTCTGTCATTACAACAGGTCTGATAACTGCGTGTGGACATACATATGAACAGAAGTTACACTGGATACAGTTGTCACCATTCCATGCAGGAACGTCAACAGCGATACCTCTCTTCTCAAATGCAGCAGAACCCTGTGGGAATGTACCGTCTGCCATACCTGTGAATGTTGAAACAGGGAGCTTGTCGCCCTCCTGAGCGTTGCAAGGGATCTGGATGTTGTTTACGAAGTCCTGAAGTGTCTTATCTGCGCACTTAGCGGCAGGCATACCCATTGGAGTATCCTTGCACTTCTTCCAAGATGCAGGAACCTTAACTTCGTGAACCTGCTGACATCCAGCGTCGATAGCGTCATGGTTCATCTTAACGATAGCGTCGCCCTTCTTAGAATAAGAAGCTGTAGCAGCGTCCTTCATGTACTTGATAGCGTCGTCGATAGGAATGATGTTAGCAAGCTTGAAGAATGCAGACTGAAGAACAGTGTTTATTCTGTTGCCCAGACCGATCTCCTTACCGATCTTAACGCCGTTGATAGTATAGAACTTGATGTTGTTCTCAGCGATATATCTCTTTACCTGACCTGGGAGGTGCTTATCCAGCTCTTCATGCTCCCACTGGCAGTTCAGAAGGAATGTTCCGCCTGGCTTGATATCCTGTACCATGTTGTACTTAGTGATATAAGACTCGTTATGACAAGCAACAAAGTCAGCCTGATTGATAAGGTATGTTGACTTGATAGGTGTCTTACCGAATCTCAGGTGAGAAACTGTTACACCGCCTGACTTCTTAGAGTCATATGCAAAGTATGCCTGAGCATACAGATCTGTATGGTCACCAATGATCTTGATAGAGTTCTTGTTTGCACCAACAGTACCGTCAGCACCAAGACCCCAGAACTTACAAGCTGTTGTGCCTGCTGGAGCAGAGTCAAGCTTGCCCTCAGTTTCGAGAGAGAGGTTTGTAACATCGTCTTCGATACCGATAGTAAATCTTGGCTTGTATGTATCCTTCCAGCTTGCATTCCAGTAAACAGCCTTGATCTGTGCAGGAGTTGTATCCTTAGAACCAAGACCATATCTGCCTGAAGCGATAGCTACATCATGGAACTGTGTACCCTTAAGAGCAGCAACAACGTCAAGATAAAGAGGCTCGCCCTCAGAACCTGGCTCCTTAGTTCTGTCAAGAACTGAGATCTGCTCACAAGTTGAAGGGATAGCTTCAACGAGCTTGTCAGCACGGAAAGGTCTGTAAAGTCTAACCTTAACAAGACCGAGCTTTGTGCCTTCCTTCTCGTTGAGGTAATCAATTGTTTCTTCGATAGTGTCACAAACAGAACCCATAGCTACGATAACGTGTGTAGCGTCTGGTGCGCCGTAGTAGTTGAACAGCTTGTAGTTTGTGCCGATCTTTTCGTTTACCTTGTTCATGTAATCCTCTACGATGCCAGGGATAGCGTCATAGTATGGGTTACAAGCTTCTCTTGCCTGGAAGAAGATATCAGGGTTCTGAGCTGTACCTCTAAGTACAGGATGCTCAGGGTTAAGAGCTCTCTTTCTGAACTCCTCTACCTTCTCGAAGTCAACCATATCTCTTACGTCTTCCATATCCCATGTCTCGATCTTCTGGATCTCGTGAGATGTTCTGAATCCGTCAAAGAAGTGGATGAATGGTACTCTGCCCTCGATAGTTGAGAGGTGAGCAACTGTACCCAGGTCCATTACCTCCTGTACATTTGAAGAACAAAGCATAGCAAAACCTGTCTGACGGCAAGCATAGATGTCAGAATGGTCGCCGAAAATATTAAGTGCGTGTGAAGCTACACATCTTGCAGATACATGGATAACGCAAGGGAAAAGCTCACCTGCGATCTTATACAGGTTAGGGATCATAAGAAGAAGTCCCTGTGATGCTGTATATGTTGTTGTGAGCGCACCGGCTGCAAGTGAGCCGTGTACTGTACCTGAAGCACCTGCCTCAGACTGCATTTCTGCAAGCTTTACAGGAGTGCCAAACAGGTTTTCCTTACCCTTGGCAGCCCACTGGTCTGTTACTTCTGCCATAACAGATGATGGTGTGATTGGATAGATAGCAGCAACTTCTGTAAATGGGTATGACGCCCAAGCAGCAGCGTTGTTTCCGTCCATGGTTTTCATTTTTCTTGCCATTTTAGAATCATTCCTTTCTCGATATTTCAAGCAAAAGCTCAAAACTCAAATTTCCTTTTTGACGTACTTTTTCAAGCACGTCTTTTTAAGGACAGCAGATATCTTCTTCAAAAGTAAGCTGTAACAAACTTTCTCAGGATACATCTGTTTTAACTCTTATAGTATACCACTTATTTTTCAATTTGTAAAGACCTTTTACCACATTTTTTCTTGATTTATACGCTGTAAACCCCCTATTTTCGGTTAGTTATGACTTCCTCATATTTCAGACGTGCTGTATTACATAGATAAAAAAAATGCCTGCCGAAACAGACATTTTTCATATATTTAAATTATAAAACTAGCAGTTCATAAGAAGTTCGGCGAGGGCATTGAGTATCTTATCCACATCAACATCAGAGCTGAATTTTACATCAAGCTTTGAGCCGCCTTTTTTATCCTCGCTTAAACTTACACGAAGCTTATCAGTGGCCTGATTTACTCTTATCTCAAACTCAGTATACATAGGATTTGTGATAGTACGCTTTATTTTCTTTTCAGCTTTTTTATTTGTTTCCAAAGCGGCGATAGCTTTTTCAAGCTCTCTTACCGTCCAGCCCTTTTCTATACACTCTGTGGCAAGCTTCTCCTGAGTATCCTTATCCGCAACGCCTGCAAGCACCTTTGCGTGACCCTCGGTGAGCTTTTTGTCACGGAGCATTTCCTGCACATTTTCGCTAAGGGAAAGAAGTCTGATAGAGTTTGCCACAGCGGAACGTGAACGTCCAACAGCTTCTGCTACCTGCTGCTGAGTAAGACCATAGGTTTCCATAAGAGTCTGATAAGCTGCAGCCTCCTCAAGAGGTGTAAGGTCTTTACGCTGGATATTTTCAATAATGGATATCTCAGCGGCCTCAAGATCTGTAAGCTCCTTTATATAAACAGGTATCTCATCAAGTCCAGCCAGACGTGCCGCACGCCACCTGCGCTCGCCTGCAACTATCTTATATCCTCCATTGTCAAGAGGTCTTACAAGTATGGGCTGCAAAACACCATGCTGTCTGATATTTTCCGCAAGCTCATTAAGAGCGTCCTCTTCAAACTCAGAACGTGGCTGATTTTTGTCAGGCTCAATAAGAGATATCCTTACTGTTGAAATGCCATTTTCGCCATCATCATTTTTTCCCGATTCACTATCAGATCGTGCGATCTCATCTATAGAATTATCAAAGAACAGGCTATCCAAGCCTCTGTCCATTTTGCTTTTTTTAGCCATTGTATTTTCCTTTCACATTATAAGATACAATGTTCCATGTGGAACATTATTTTTTTCTTTATTTTTCTTTATTCTTTGCCGCTTTTTTCTTTTCTCTTTTAGCTATTTCTTTTGCAAGATTTTCATATGCCTTTGAGCCTTTTGCCTTCTTATCATAATAAATAGCCGGCTCACCAAAGCTTGGTGCTTCCGACAAGGCAACGTTTCTCGGTATGGTAGTTTCAAAGACTTCCTTTGCAAAATGCTTTTTGACCTCGCTTATTATCTGGCCTGTTATCTTGTATCTTTCAACGCACATTGTAAACAAAATGCCCTCAATATCAAGGTCAGGATTGAAAGAAACTTTTACTCTGTTGATAGTATTGTGAAGCTCAACAAGACCCTCCAAAGAAAGAAACTCGCATTGGAGAGGGATAAGTACAGAATCAGCCGCCGCAAGTGCATTTATTGTGAGCATATCGAGAGTTGGGGGACAATCTATAAATATGTAGTCATAAAATTCTTTTGCAGGCATAAGAGCGTTGCGAAGCTTCATTGCTCTGTCCTTTTCATTCACAAGTGACACAGATGCACCTGAAAGATCCTGAGTTGTCGGCACAACTGAAACTCCACGGCAGGAAGTTGGCACGACAGCTTCAAATATCGAACATTCTTCAAATATTACATCAAACACTGTATTTCTGATACTTTTTTTCTTTATACCAAAGCTTGTAGTAGTATTGCCCTGTGGGTCAAAGTCAACGATCAGGACTTTTTTGCCCTTTAGTCCAAAAACCGCTGCAAGATTTACAACAGTAGTAGATTTTCCAACGCCGCCTTTCTGATTTGAAACGGCAATTATTTTCCCCATATTCTTGACCTCTTTTCTTAGTAGAATTATATCATATTTATTATACTACAATTTTTCACTTTTGAAAAGACCCTTTTACAAATTTTCTTGAAAATGTTCCACATGGAACAAATCAGATTTTTACTTTATTCGACAAAGCCCATGACAATTTAGAAAATAATACAAAGAATAAAGTATCAATATCAAAATCAAGGTCATAAAGAGCAGAAAAGTTTTCTGAATAAAATATAGAATTGAGTATCGTGAAGTGTTATGATTATTTTAAAACGAAACGGAGGTATAAAATATGAGTATTTTCCCAAAAACATTAGCAAAAGCTTTCACCGAAGAAACTGACGAATCACAAAGGGCTTCACCCTATCAGACGTTAGGCAAAATAATCGACATTTCCATAGGAGAGATAAGGCCGAACCCTGTCCAGCCAAGGCGATATTTCTCACCTGCCGAACTAACAAGCCTTGCAAAAAGCATTTCTCAGGACGGGATCATACAACCTCTCACAGTGCGGCGTGTAAAAGGCACTTTTGAGCTTGTGTCAGGTGAGCGACGTTTGCGTGCGGCAAAGCTTGCAGGATTAAGGTCAGTGCCGTGTATACTTATCAACGCCACAGAGGAACGTTCGCAGGTCATTGCACTTATAGAGAATATCCAACGTTGTGACCTGAACTTTTTTGAAGAAGCCGAAGCGATCTCTCAGCTCATCACAAAATATGGCATGACTCAGGAATCTGCGGCTATTCGTCTGGGACTTGCTCAATCCACAGTTGCAAACAAACTTCGTATTCTGAAACTTAACGCTGAGGAACGCAAAATAATTCTCGATAACAATATGTCAGAACGTCACGCAAGGGCTTTGCTAAAGATCACAGATAATGACCGCAGGCTTGCTGTGTTGAACAAAGCGGCTGAAAGTGGTTGGACAGTTGACACATTGGAAAAATATATTGCCAAGCTTCTGAAAGATGATGAAAAGCGTGCAAGCTATCACAAAAGAGCGGCTATGTTAAAAGATGTTAGATTGTTTTTCAACAGTGTCAATAAGGCGATATATGTTATGAGACTGGCGGGAGTGAACGCTGACGCAAAACGTATCGACCATGAGGATTATATCGAATATATTATAAAGATACCATCGGAGAAGCAGACAGAATAAAATGTTCCACATGGAACAAAAAAAATTGGACAGGCTCAAAAGTCTGTCCAAATTTTTTTATATATCGCTGTAAAAAAGCTGTTCCCAATAGGTGTATTTCCCGTTGTCTGACTTTGTAGCTTTTGCACACGCCATGTATCGCACATCAGGGTTGAGGATATTTTCTCTATGAGGCGGTGAATCCATCCATGCGTCAAAGGCTTCTTTTACTGTGGTCATGCTGTTCATACCATATGCGATATTTTCAGCCGCCGCACGCCATTCAGGAAGGTCAGTTTCTTCTATAGCTGTGATGTATGAATTGCCGTCAGGTCTGTCATGAGAATAATTATCTAAAAGTTCTTTCGCTCGCACATCTGCCGCAGAGTCGAGAAACTCAAGTCCCTCAAGCTCTCTTAAACCATACTGTTTTCTAACCTCATTTACATAGCCAAGCATTTCAGATGTTTCAGCAGAAAGATTTCTGTTTGACATATTCGTGCTTGAATCAGGTTCAGTAGGCTCGGCAGGCTGAGGAGCAGAGGGCTGTTCTTCCTGCATAGGCTCGGTAACAGTTTCAGTTTGCGTTTCTGTTTTCTTTTCAGTTTTCTTTGAAGTCGTTGTGGTAGTAGTAGCCGTTGTCGTTGTTGTAGTAACAGTTGTAGTCACAGCTTTTATATCTGCACTGTGAGGTGGCCGCATGGTCTTTCCGTTTATGACCACCTTATCCCCTGACACGCTTATGTAGTTATTGCCTACCACTATGGATTCCATAAGCTCATTATCAGTGTTTGTTATCTCCATGCCCTTATCCATGGCTTCAAGCACATACTTCGAGCCGTTCACATCTTTTACAGTAGCTTTCTTTACTGTCTTGCCGTCTTTTACAATTTCAAACTTGTTCTCTGCGATACACCTTATAGTCACCTTGTCAGTTACGTTAAAGCTGCTGAAGCTTTCATCAACATATGTCACCTTTGTGTTTGCATAGTAGACCTCGTTGGCTGATATTATTATCCTTGTGCCTTTATAACTGAACGAGTTGACCTTTTTTCCGTTCTTAGTGACAGTGACAATATTTCCGTCACAAGTCAGTATAAGCTTATCACCGTTATCATCAGTTATCTCAAAAGAGTTCACTATCTCATTTGAACTGTTTATAAGAGTATATCCCCCCTGCACATTTGCAAAAAGGGTATAGCCGCCATCAAAAACTATCTTTGTACAAGTCGCTGCTGTTTGTATAGTAGTCACTGAACCTGTGATAGTTTCGGCAGACTTTTTATTTGTGGTCACTGTTGTGGTGACTCCTGTGCTGACGCTTGAAAGCTTTTTGGGCTTTTCTTCCCCTGTGCTTCCGCAAGAGGAAAGACAACAGCCTGCCGCACAGACAACACATAATATTTTAACTAACCTATTGCTTTCCATGATATCTTAGCTCTCCTGTTTTATCAAATGTTCCACATGGAACAATACAAAAAAGGCAGCCCTGGGACTGCCTTTGTGAGTTTATTTTGTGTTTGAAAGTGTCCATCTGAAAGGTGCTATTCTCTTTGCCCTTGTGTTGTCTATGTTCCAGTTGTTGAATGTGATAGATGGGTCAAAATAGCGATAATCAGTTTTCATCTTACCTTTGTTGATGCTTAGTCCCATTCCAGGTGATTTCTGGATAACTGCACCTATGCGGTGATGTTCCTTTTCATAATCAATTATCTCTTTTGCCGTTATCAGCCTTGAATCAGCAAGATTGTAGATTCCCTCATATCTTCCTGACGGTACATTGATAATACCATTTATAAAGTCGATAAGATTGAATACACAGCAGAATGAAAAACCGTATTCTCCATCATTGAATATGTATGCTACATTTTCCTTTGCGTCAAATACTCTGTCTCTCAGATTTTGTGTATACTCAGCGTCATAAATAGGAGCTACTCTGGCAATAACAGGTATAGTTTCAGACTTTTTAAATTCCTTCTGCATTATCTTCTCAGATGTCATCTTAAGATCTGCATAGTTTGAATTTCCCTTTTCAGGAGCAGTTTCCCTTATTGGTTCTCTGCCTTTCTGTACACCATATATTGCTGTTGTGCTGAGCAGGATAAAGCTCCTTACCTCAGCCTTGTTTGCAGCCGCATATATGAACTTATCACATATCTTGCTCTTTTTCATCTCAGCGTCTGTTACATATGGATCTATATCGTTATCTACAGAATTTGCCAGATGCACGACAACGTCGATCTTGTTACTATCGATTACATTTGTAATAGCGTCCTTATCTGTAATATCACACTGGATAAAAGTATAGTTTGGATCAGTTCCAATAAACTCATTTTTGCGTGTATCTATACCGAATACACGATGCTTTTTGTGCAGTAAGCTGGATGTAAGGTACAAGCCTATCATTCCGCTTGCTCCTGTAACTAAAATTGAAGCCAACTCTGCCACTCCTTCCCCAAGTAGAATTGCACATTTATTTACTATAATTATACCACAGTTTTTATTAATTGCAAATACTTTTTGAAGAAAACTGAAAAATTTAGATTTTCTTTATAATTTTGCTTGCTATATTTAGTGAATTGTGATAAAATTATAGGTATAAATCATAAGCAAAAGAAATATAAAAATATCTTAACATATAGAAATATTAAGGAGCAATTTATTTTGGTTTATTCCGATCTTATATTTATACTGGGAATGTTCCCGATAATGACCATTATTTCGCTTTTCGACAGAAGTGCAGAATATAAAAACCTCATTCTGATAGTTTGTTCCCTGCTGTTTTTCAGTTGGGGCAGACCTTTTGCGTTCTGTCTTATTTTCCTGTCAGTTATCCTCGATTGGATATTTGGTCTTATTATTTCAAAAAACCGTGAGAACAAAGCCCTTTGCAGGATATTTTTAGTGCTGGATATTATAATGAACGTATCTCTTATGCTAATATTCGGTCAGAATATCCTTTATAATAAGGTAAAAAAGCTCAGTTTTGACGCCGCCATACTTCCACTTGGTATGGGTTATTATATGCTCAGAGGAATTTCTTATGTCTATGACGTTTTCAAGGGCAACTGCAAAGCAGAAAAAAACATTTTCTGCCTTTTGACTTATATGGTGTCACTGCATTTCATGCTTGTGGGACCTCTTGTGAGATACGGTGATATTGAGCCACAGATAAGGCATCGTGAGATCACAGGAGCAAAGCTCAATCAGGGACTTAATAAGATAGTTTTTGGTTTTGGCAAGGTGGTGCTTCTTGCAGGCGTTTTTGAACAGATAAAGCTTGCAGGACTTAACGGCAACGAGATAACTACCCTTGGCTGTTGGCTTGGTATGCTGTCATTTTTGGCACAGTATTATTTTCTTTTCACAGGACTTTCGGATATGGCAAAGGGTCTTGGTCTTACAAACGGCTTTGTTTATCCTGACAACTACACAAACATTGAAGCTGACGGACTTTTCACTGGTATGATAAAAAGCTTCAATACAACTGTTGTTGATTTTTTCAGCGAGGTTTTCTGCTGCAAAAAAAACATGAACAAGGTCTTTACTTTTGTGTGCTATATACTTTGCGGTCTGGCTCTTTCTATATGGTATCAGGCAAAGGTGAATTTCATTATCGTCGGACTTTGTACGGCAGTGCTTTGTATCCTTGAAAAGCTGTTTCTTGAAAGACCGCTTTCAAAGCTGCCTGACCTTGTGAAGTATATTTATCTTTTGCTGACAGCTCTCGTTATTTTTGGCGGACTTTATTTTGACAGCTTCTATGGCTACAAAAAATGGCTCTTTGCACTTGCAGGAGTAAATGTGAAATACACCTTGAGCGTGTCTGTAAAAAGTGCAGTGCTGAAAAATATCACCCTTATAGTAATATCGTTCTTTATTGTCTGCCCACCTGCAAAAAGGGCTTTCTGCAAGATTTTTAAAAAGCTTTCACAGAAGTCTCAGGCGGCTTATGGCAGAGTTATGATAACAAAGACCATTATGACAGTGCTTGTTTTTGCAGTGAGCGTTATAACACTTGCGGCGGAATATGCGGCATAAAAAGAGGAAAATACTAATGGATAAGAAAACTACACGATTCAATATCGTTCACGGTGACAATGAATATGAGATACCGGAGGAATGCGAGGCTGCGGAGGAAGCGGCTGAAGAGCTTGCCAAAACGAATTTGGAGGAGCATTACAGCTTTATAAATCTTCTTTCCATAGCGGTCATAATGCTATTTGCCTGCATATTCTTTATTTCAGTTTCAGGAAGCGACATTGTGGAGGACAACAATCTGTCTTTAACATTCAAGACTTTCTTTTCAGGGGATTACACTCAGGCATTGGAGGACTCTTATAATAATAGTATACCTTTTCCTGACGCCATGAAAGCTGTTGAGGAGCGTATCTCTCTTATTTATGGTATCGGCAATAAGGTCACTGACCCTATAAAGGAAACTCCTGACAATACTGATTCTAACCACAACAGCTTCGATCATCCGACTAATAATGACAGTGATGATCCTGACGAAAATGTTATCACCACCACTGCAAAACCGCAGGACGGTGAAGTAACTACCACAAAGAAAAAAGAGAACAAGAAAAAAACAACAACTACCACTGCTATTGACAGACCAGAGGAAACTGAAAGCACCACAACGACTTCAACGGCTTCCACTACCACAAATAATGACAAGCCTTACTATACTGTCACCGAAACTGAGCCTATAGTACAGCCTGGTCCTACTACTACCACGACCACAACAAAGGCAACTGAGACCACAACTCGGCCGACTGAAACTACAGAACCTACCACCGAGCAAACTGAGGGACCGTCAGATGAATAGCAGATTTGATAACCCTTTTCCCTATTCTGATGACAATAAAAGATATCATACCTACAATTATTATCTAAGGCACAAGTTCGGCACTAAGGTTTTCAAGATACCGCTTAATATTGACCTTGGCTGTCCGAACAGAGACGGCACAAAAGGTGTGGGAGGCTGTGTGTTCTGCTCGGCAAAAATGAGCGGAGATTTTGCAGGCGACCCTCATGAGGATATCCTTACTCAGTACAGAGAGATAAGGGAGAAAATGAGCAAAAAGTGGAGCAATGGTCTGTGCATACCGTATTTTCAGGCAGGCTCAAACACCTATGCTGACGTTGAAACGCTGAGAAAAATGTTTTATACAGCCCTGTCATTTGAAAATACGGCAGGGCTTTCTATCGCAACAAGGGCAGATTGCATCAACGAAGAAAAAGCCGACCTCCTCGGTGAGCTTGCGGAAAAGACTTTTCTTACTGTAGAGCTTGGCTTGCAGACTATCCATGATGAAACGGCTTTGAAAATGAACCGCTGTCATACTTTTGCGGATTTTCTCAAAGGCTATGAAATGCTGAGAAAACGCAATGTGAATGTGTGCGTGCATATCATCGACGGGCTTCCCGGTGAGGATAGGGATATGATGCTTGAAACGGCTAAAACTCTCGGTCAGCTCGATATACAAAGCATTAAGATACATCTTCTGCACGTTTTAAAAGGCACTGTGCTTGCACAGATGTATGAGCGTGGAGAATTTCGGGCTTTGGATATGGACGAGTATGTTAATATCGTCTGTGACCAGTTGGAGCTTCTGCCTGCGGAGATAGTAATACAGCGTGTGACAGGCGACGGTGCAAAGGACGACCTTGTTGCACCTTTGTGGAGTTTGAAAAAATTCTGCGTTATGAACGAGATAGACAAGGAAATGGGAAGAAGAAATTCATGGCAGGGAAAGGCTCTGTCGGAGTAAAAAGAGGTAAAAATGAAAGATATATGTGCTGTTTCAACACCCCTTGCTGAGGGGGGAATATCTGTAATAAGAATAAGCGGAGAAAACGCCATAAGCATAGGTTCAAAGGTTTTTAAACCTTTGTCATGCAAAAGTGTTGAAAACATGGCAGGCTATACCTGTGCATACGGAAAAATAGTTGACAAAAACGGCAGAGAAGTTGATGACGGTGTCCTGACGGTTTTCCGTGCGCCTAAGTCATACACCGGTGAAAACGTCTGCGAGATATCATGCCATGGCGGAATATATGTTACAAAAAAAGTTCTCAGACTTTGCATTGAACAGGGTGCAGAGCTTGCTCAGAGGGGTGAGTTCACAAAGAGGGCTTTTCTCAACGGAAAGCTTTCACTTACTCAGGCTGAGGGCGTAATGGAAACTATCTCCGCTCAGGGAGAATATGCACTTAATTCTGCAAATCTCACAAAAGAGGGCAGGCTTTTCAGACTGATTTCTGATATGTCAAGAAAGTTTGTCACAATACTAGGTGAACTTGCGGCATGGGTGGATTATCCAGAGGAGGACTTGCCTGAGATATCTGAGGATAATCTCAGAGAGAGCCTTAAAAACGCTTTGGCAGGGCTTGATAAAATAATAGCAGATCATGACAGCGGTATGATACTGAAAAACGGTGTTGACACTGTTATCGCAGGCAAGCCGAACGTTGGAAAATCGACCCTCATGAATATGCTGTTGAGATATGACCGCTCCATAGTCACAAATGTGGCAGGCACTACACGAGATGTTATCGAAGAAAGTGCAAAGCTTGGCGAGCTTATTTTGAAGCTTTCCGACACTGCAGGTATACATGAAACTGATGATGAAGTTGAAAAAATAGGCGTTGATATTGCAAAGAAAAAGCTTAAAAACGCTATGCTTGTGATAGAAGTTTTCGACATTTCAAGAGAGCTTGACGAAGAAGACAAAGAACTGCTTGAATATGTGAAAAAGCTTGGAAAGAAAGTTATCATAGTTCTCAACAAGTCTGACCTTGAAAATGTTGTTGAAAGGTCTCAGCTTGAAAAATATTCAGACTATGTGATAGAGATTTCTGCGAAGCTTGACGAGGGCAGAGAAGAGCTGCAAAAGGCCACAGAGAAGCTTTTGGGCATTGGCGGATATGACGCTGACAGCACGATTTTTGCAAACGAGCGTCAAATAGCCTGTGCAGAACGTGCAAGAAAATATCTTGCCATGGCTCTTGAAAGCCTTGATATGGGAGAGACTTTGGACGCTGTTACTGTGATGATAGACAATGGCGCAAATGCACTTTTGGAGCTGACAGGAGAAAAAGCTACAGAAGCGGTGGTAGACGAGGTATTTTCAAAATTCTGCGTAGGAAAGTAATTTAT
The DNA here is from genome assembly GCF_040914135.1 of Ruminococcus sp. RTP21204st1_B2_RTP21204_210225. Taxonomy (NCBI): domain Bacteria; kingdom Bacillati; phylum Bacillota; class Clostridia; order Eubacteriales; family Oscillospiraceae; genus Ruminococcus; species Ruminococcus sp. RTP21204st1_B2_RTP21204_210225. The sequence goes on from NZ_JBCPGA010000013.1 coordinate 53,305, forward strand.
ATGGTCTTATTTTCAGACAGGTGGTTTTATTATGCAAAAGGAATATTTTGATATTATTGTGGTAGGTGCAGGTCACGCAGGCTGTGAAGCGGCTTTGGCGGCGGCACGCCTTGGACTAAAGACGGCACTTTTTACCATAACACTTGACGGTGTTGCCAATATGCCATGCAACCCCTCTATAGGCGGAACTGCAAAGGGACATCTTGTTCGTGAGATAGACGCTTTGGGCGGCGAAATGGGCAAGGCGGCGGATAAAACTTTTCTGCAAAGCAGGATACTCAACCGTGGAAAAGGTCCTGCCGTTCATAGTCTGAGGGCGCAGATAGACCGTGTTGAATATCATAAGCTTATGAAAAAGACTATCGAAGATACTGACGGGCTTTATCTGAAGCAGGCTGAGATAACTGATATTTTATTTGAGGAGGACGGCAAGACTGTCCGTGGTGTGCGTACAAAGCTTGGCACTGAGTATGACTGCAAGGCTGTTGTTATCTCAACGGGAACTTACCTTGGCGGCACTGTCCATGTGGGTGCAGTATCATATTCAAGCGGTCCTGACGCAACTTTGCCTGCACTTAGTCTGACAGAATGTCTTAAAAAGGCAGGAATGACAATAAGACGTTTCAAAACAGGCACTCCTGCCCGTGTACACAAGCGTTCCATAGATTTTGACAAGCTTGAAGTTCAGTGCGGTGACGATGAGATAACGCCATTTTCTTTTGATAATCATGAAAAGCTTGAAAATAAAGTAAAATGTTATGTTGCCTATACAAATGAAGAAACACACAAGGTAATAAGAGATAACATACATCTTTCACCTATATATTCGGGTAGGATACACGCTATTGGTCCAAGATACTGTCCGTCTATCGAGGACAAAATAATGAGATTTTCTGACAAGCCAAGGCATCAGCTTTTTATTGAGCCAATGGGTCTTGACACTGACGAATATTATCTGCAAGGTATGTCGTCATCACTGCCTGAGTTCGTTCAACTTCAATTTTTGCACACTATAAAAGGACTTGAACACGTTGAGATAATGCGAAACGCCTATGCCATAGAATATGACTGCTGCGACCCTACAGAGCTTTCTGCTACGCTGGAGTTCAAGGCTTTTGACGGTCTTTACGGTGCAGGTCAGTTCAACGGCACTTCGGGATATGAAGAAGCCGCCGCACAAGGTCTTATCGCAGGCATAAATGCCGCACTGAAAATTCTCGGCAGAAAACAGCTTATTCTTGACAGAGCGTCCTCATACATAGGCACTCTTATTGATGACCTTGTTACAAAGGGTTGTTCAGACCCTTACAGAATGCTCACATCAAGAAGCGAATACAGACTTTTGCTAAGACAAGATAACGCTGATATAAGGCTTACGCCTATAGGTCATGAGATAGGGCTTATCTCAGACGAAAGATATCAGCATTTGCTTGACAAAAATGAACAGATAGCCGCTGAGATAAAGCGTGTTTCAAAAATAAATATTGCGCCAGATCCTGAGATAAATGCCTATCTTGAATCTGTAGGCACTGACCCTCTCAACAACGGCATAAAGCTTGCTCAGCTTATCCGCAGACCACAGGTGTCATATGACGGTCTTGCTCCTTTCGATAAGGAAAGACCTGAGCTTTCAGCAGAAGTAAAAGAGCAGGTAGAGTTGCAGATAAAATATGACGGCTACATAAAGATACAGCTTGAACAGGTGGAGGCCATGCGAAAGCTGGAGAAAAAGGCTTTGCCTGCGGATATTGACTATAATGATATAAAAAGTCTTAGACTTGAAGCAGTTGAAAAGCTCAATAAGATAAAGCCTGTATCAGTTGGTCAGGCAAGCCGAATCAGCGGAGTAAACCCTGCGGACGTGGGTGTGCTTTTGGTATGGCTCTCATCAAAGAATGACCATAGGGAGGAATAGTATGTCAAAGCTTATTTCTAAGGACGATTTTATAAAGCTTTTTGATAATTATGATATAACAATATCTGACAGTGATTATTCACGCTTTGAAGCTTATGCAGATCTGCTTTGTGAATGGAACGAGAAAATAAATCTTACTGCTATCACTGACCCTGAGGGCATTGCAATAAAACATTTTTTTGACAGCGTTTATCCTTTCACACTTTTCGAGGTAAAAGAAAATGCAACGGTAATAGATGTCGGCACAGGGGCAGGATTTCCGTCCTGTCCGCTGAAAATCGTCCGTGACGATATAAAGCTTACACTTCTTGACAGCCTTAATAAGAGGATAAATTTTCTTGCACAGCTTTCAGACAGTCTTGACCTTGGTGCGACTTGTATACATGGCAGAGCAGAGGAGCTTGGCAGAAGCATGGAGTGCCGTGAACAATTTGACATTGCCACAGCAAGAGCGGTGGCAAACCTCAGCGACCTATGCGAGTATTGCCTGCCTTTTGTAAAAGTCGGAGGATATTTCGTTGCATTGAAAGGCTCAGGAGGAAATGATGAGCTGAAAGAGGCTAAAAATGCTATTAAGATACTGGGAGGAAAGGTCGAAGAGGTCTTTGATTATGAACTTCCAACAGGCGACGGCAGAATGCTTATCCTCATAAGAAAAGTATCTGAAACGCCTGAGAAATATCCACGCAACAAGGGTCAAATGAAAAAGAAAAAATTATAATACGAATATATGCACAAAAAAACACGCTGAACCAAAATTCAGCGTGTTTTCTTATTGTCATTTTTAATTTAGAACTCTATCTTTGAGTAAAGACCTGAATCCTTCATTGTGTCCTCTGGCTTTGGCTTCTTGTAGTCCTTTTCAAAGCTTGTTGTGATGTCAAAACCCTTTGAGCGGCGATTATTGTTGTTTCTTCTTCTGCCGCCGTTCTTCTTGTAGCCGCCTCTGTTGTCATACTTTCTAGGTGTTGTAGAGCTGATTATTACCTTTCTCCATGGCTCTTCACCCTTTGACTGAGATGTTACACCCTCGATCTCTGATACAGCAGCGTGAATGATTCTTCTCTCATATGGATTCATTGGCTCAAGAGCTGATGAATGACCGCTTCTCTTTACGTTGTTTGCTATCTTTTTTGCAAGCTCTTCGAGCTGGGTCTTTCTTCTTGCCCTGAAACCATTGCAATCTGTGGATATTCTGAAATATTCTCTGTCTATCCTGTTGCATACAAGTGATGCAAGATACTGAAGTGAATCGAGGATATCGCCCTTCTTGCCGATAAGCTTCTCGAACTCTTCGCTCTTTATCTCAAAAAGTGCGCCGTTTTCAAGCTTTGTTACCTCGATCTCTGTGTCTTCTATACCCATTGCCTTTATAACATTGAGTATATATTCCTTTGCACAGTCAGCCTTTTTCTGCAAAGTGTCGCTCCACTCTGCCTCTGCCTTGACTTCTTCTTGAACTTCTGCCTTTTCTTCAACAGCCTCTGTTTTTTCAGTTACAGTTTCTACCTTTGTTTCAGGCTCATATTCAGCTTCTACCTTTGCCTCACCCTTGATCTTTCCGAAAAAGCCCTTTTTAGGCTCTTCAAGAACTGTGAAAGTGATCTTTTCTACTTCTGTTCCAAATTCAACTGCCGCCTTGTTCTTTGCTTCGTCTACAGTTGCGGCTGTAAAGATCTGTTTCATTTTTTCTGCTCCTCTCGCTAAAAAAGTTTAGTCAACAACAGGTCAATCCTGTGAATCGTCATATTCGTCGCCATATTTCTCAGCCATTCTCTTTCTGGCTTCGTTAAGACGTCTTCTCTGCTCGTCTTTAAGCTCCGTCTTTGTTTTCTTCTTAGGCTCATCGTAATCCTCATCGTCAGAAAGTGACTTTCTGATCTCAGCAGGATCCTTACCAGCCTGTATCATCTGAGCCTCAGCCATTTTCTCCATAAGAGTAGGCTTGCCCTTCTTTTTCTGCTTTGCTATATCCTTCTGAACAAGCTCTGCAACGTGTTCAGGTGTGTAGATCTTATTGAGTACGATAGTCTGTCCAAGTGCAAACAGTGAAGAATAGCACCAGTAAAGACCAAGACCTGCCGGATAGCTGAAACCGATCCACAGTGAGAAGATAGGCATACCATAAAGCATTATCTTCATTCCCATTCCGCCCATATTAGCAGCGTCAGGATTGTTTTTCTTTGCAAAATGCTGTGAAACGAATGTCACTATAAGCTGCAAAAGTGCTGATACAATAGGGATAATGCAGGAAAGATCCTTCATTGTTGGTATCTTTCCAAGGAAAAGTCCGAAAATGCTGTAGTTGAAATCTTCAGCCGCAGCCTTTACGCTTGTTGGAAGCACATCTGCATACTGTCCGCCCTCTTTTTCAGTGAAAACGAAAGTCATAAGCTCAGGTCTTGACTGAATGAGGTTTGTGGAGAAGTAATTCTCGTTAAGAATAAAAGTATCTATATCATTATGAGCCTTAATAGCATCCATAACGTTCGATATCTTGTTGTCATTAGAAAGTGCCTTTGCAGACTTTGGATACTTGTCCTTATCTGTTAAAAGCTTTTCAAGCTTATCATAAGCTTCGTCCTCAGTAGCACCGTCTTTCTCAAACTTTTCAATAAGCTTTTCTATAGTAGTATCCTTGCTTTTTACCTCAGCACTGACAACATAAAGATTCGATATCATGTTGTTTGAGTCTGTAAGCTCCTCTTTATCTGCGTTTGAAACGTAGGTAAGAGGTCCGTAAATAACAGGGATAAGAGCAAACAGAATGACCATTGTGATGACCATTGGCAAACAGCTTGCCATAGGGTTTACGCCAGCCTTGGCGTAAAGGTTCATCTGCTCTTCCTGCATCTTCTGCTGATTTTTAGCGTATTTCTTCTTTATCTTTTCAAGCTCAGGCTGAAGCATGGTCATTCTTGCCATGCTCTTCTGCTGCTTGACGTTAAGCGGAAATACTATAAGTCTTGTAAGGATAGTGAAAAGCAGCAGTGCTATTCCGTAGTTCTTGCATACAAAATAGCAGCCCTTCATTATCCAGCCCAAAGGGGTCGCAATAATACCCATTTAATATCCTCCAGATCAATTATTTGTCATATTGATAACCTATATATCTGATTAAGCTCTCAGGCTTATTTTTTTCTGATTTTAAAATACTCAGTGGTAAGCTTGTCAGGAACATAGTCAACCCCTCCCAGACTCCACGGGTTGCACCTAAGCAGTCTCCATACAGTGAGCAGCGTGCCTTTAAAAAAGCCGTGTTTTCTGTAAGCCTCCAGCGCATATGCCGAACAGCTTGGATAATACTTGCACCTTGGTCCGAAAAGAGGACTTATAAATCGCTGATAAAACCTTATCAGCAGCTGAGCCAGTTTACTCATTTTACTTTCTCTTTGCCCTGCCTGACCTGTTATTATTTGGAACAGGCTTATTCATCTCTTTTATGAGTCTTTTTTTTATAAATCTTTCAATATCCTGAGTTTTCTTTTCCCCTATATCGTTTCTTCCCACAAAAACTATATCATAGCCCAGCGGAAATTCCGCCTCGTTAAGTCTGTAGGCGGCTCTTACTATTCTCTTAATTCTGTTTCTCGTTACTGCGCAGCCCTGCTTTTTGCCTGCCGTTATGCCGAGCCTGTTGTATGGGCTGCCGTTGGGATAAAAATATGCTGCTACAAAACTGTCTGCACAAAATCTTCCCTTTTTATAGCACCTTAAAAATGCCTTGTTATCCTTTAAAACCGTTGTGAACAGCATCTTCATTTCCCCATTGTGTACTGTTTTTACTCTTTTCGCCTTTTCACGGCAATTTTGCCAAAAAAAGATAAAGACCCAATACCATGCAAATCAATGAATGGTATATAGGTCATCTGAGGCAGCGTCCAACAACGCTTAAATACAACTGCCTAGGGACATCGATTCAGGCGTAACTAACCGCCTGAATAATGCCTGTCAGACTTATCATCAGAAACTGCCTGTATCTCTTAGTAGCTGAGTCTAGCTCTGCCCTTTGCTCTTCTTCTTGCGAGTACCTTTCTGCCGTTAGCAGTAGACATTCTCTTCATGAAGCCGTGAACTTTCTTTCTCTGAAGCTTTTTAGGCTGATATGTTCTTTTCATCGAATTCTCCTCCTTCCGCTTTCAACACCCCGTCATTTTATACAAAAAAACGTCCTCGGAGATGTTTAAACTTATAGGGTCACAGCAAATTACAATATCGCTATGAAAAAAGCCCTTGTAATTTAATATTATAGCTCATTCACACACCATTTGTCAAGCCTGTTCATAATATTTTTATATTTTTTTTGATATTATTTTTCTTTGCTTTGAGGGGCTTACTGTCCGAAAAACCTGCCGCTTACGTCCTCATTTTTTATGAGCATACAATATATTGTGTGCCAAATATAAATTTTATCTGTATTAAGTGTTTTTTCTTATCTTTGAAAAACATACTTTTTATTCTTATTTCTTTCCTTATATATAATATATAGGACTTGAAATTTTAAGTCAAGTGTGCTATAATAGTATAGAATTGATTAATTATGCCTGTTTATATATTTTTTTAAAACTCTGACCTGCCGTCTGTTTGACAGGGGTCACGGCGGACAGCGGAAACACCGCACAGGCAGAGCTATTTTCTAGGAGGTTATGGAGAAACAATGGATTCCTTTAATGACGTATTTCAGGAGGTCCTGAAATATTGCCGAAACTGCAAAAGTATCAGCGAGCCGGGATATAACAAATGGATAAAGATACTTGAACCAATGAAGCTTGAAAACAATGTGGCTTATTTGCTCACTGATTCTGATTTTTCAAGAGATATCACTATGAACGCCTATGAGAATCTTTTAAAAGAAGCTTTTCTCAACACTTTGGGCTTTGAGGTAGATATAAAAATACTTGTTAAAGACAAAGAAGAAGTTAATGAAACTGAGGAAAAGGATATAGAAGTCAAGGTGGCTGACTTTTCTGATGAAGAAAACAACAATCTTACCTTTGATAACTTTATCAAAGGTAAATCGAACGATCTTGCCTATGCTTTCAGCACAGCTGTCGCACATAAGTATGACGAAGATCAGAAAACTCCGTCTAACACAAATACTATATTCAACCCTCTCATCATATACGGTGATTCGGGACTTGGAAAAACTCACCTTATGAAAGCTATCGAGCATGAGGTAAAGAAAAATCACCCTGAGCTGAAAATTATTTACACCACAGGTGAATCCTTTATAAACCAGCTCGTTAAAGCTATCGAGTCAAAGGAAACTAATAAATTTCATGATAAATACAGAAATGCCGACTATCTTATGGTAGACGATATACAGACCATTGCAGGCAAGGAGCGTATGCAGGAGGAATTTTTCCATACCTTCAATGATCTTTACAATGCGGGCAAGCAGATAGTTCTCACATCGGATATTGCACCGTCAAAGATATCCAAGCTTCAAAACAGGATACTTACCAGATTTTCACTGGGCGTTCAGGTAGACGTTACACCGCCTGATTTTGAAACAAGAATGGCTATCGTAAAGAAAAAGGCTGATATGCTGGACTTACAGCTTTCTGACAATGTCGTAAGGATAATAGCAGAGAAGATAAAGACGAACATACGTCAGCTTGAGGGAACTGTAAACAAAATAAAGGCTCTTACCATTTATACGAATGAAAGCCCGTCCATATCTATGGCTCAGAGGATAATTAAGGAAATAATCATTGAAAATCACCCTGCTGAGATAACGGTTGACAGGATACTTCAGGAGGTAGCGGCGGCATTTGACGTTACTGCTGACGACATAAAATCAACAAACAGACGTGCAAACGTATCCCTTGCAAGAAAAATAGCGATCTATCTCTTCAAGGACGTAAAGGGCATGACCTTTATACAGATAGGAAATGAGCTTAACAAAAATCATTCAACTATGACCATACACTATCAGGACGTTGTTAAAAATCTTAAAGAGAACAAACAGCTAAAAGATACCGTTGACGACATAATCAAAAACCTCAAGGACAATTAAACGGACTATTTCAACATTTTCAACATAGTTTTCAACAATTTTGTTGAATATCCGGACTTGGATATATAAAGCTTTGCGGAATGTTTTTCAAAACTTTGCACAATGAAGTTTAAACAATGGTGTTATAAAATAAAACACCGATTTTCAGGTTTCAACATTTTTTGCGATAATAATAAACATTCAACAAACATTTTTTCAACTTTTCAAACACAAAAAAAGTTTTTGAAAACACAGTTGAAGTGATGTTAAAATAAACTTGAAAAGCAAAACAAGTCTGCAAAAGGCTTTGAATGACTTTTCAACCATTTCAACACACTCTACTACTAATACTAATTTAATATTGATTTATTTATATATTATCAGAGCAAAAAAATATAAGTTTGAGAAATTCATATGTTGAAAAAACAAAAGTCAGATAAATGTAATTTTTTAGAAAGGAAATTGCTATGAAAATTCTGTGTAATAATGCTTCACTTTGCGGAGCAGTAACAAATGTTTCAAAAGCAGTGTCAGAACGTGCTGCACTTAAATCTCTTGAGGGAATAAAATTCAAGCTTGAAAACTCAATGCTGGAGCTTACCGGCTATGACCTTGAGATAGGTATAAAAACTGTTATACCAGTAAAGAGCGACGATTCGGGAGAATTTATACTTAATGCAAGACTTTTTGCTGAAATGATAAGGAAAATGCCTTCTGAAGAGATCCTGATAGAGGTTTCTGAAAATTTTCAGGTGACGATCTCAGGAGGAGTTACCACATTCAATATCCCTGCAACATCAGCAGAGGAATATCCTGCACTACCTAAGAAAGAGGAAGAAAACAAGATAACTATCTCTCAGCCTGTTCTTAAGGATATGATAAATCAGACAAAGTTTGCCGTGGCTGTTACAGACCTTAAGCCTGTTCTTAAGGGCGAGCTTTTTGAGATCGAAAACGGTACTCTTACTCTTGTTGCCCTTGACGGATATAGACTTGCTGTGAGATATGAGCCTATAAAGTATGACGGAAGTCTTAAATTCGTCGTTCCTGCAAAAACTCTCTCTGAGATAGCAGCACTTCTGGGAGATAATGACGAAGAAACAGCCTCCGTTTATCTCTCAAAAAATCATGTTGTGTTTGAATTAAACGGCTATCTTGTTTATTCAAGACTTATCGAGGGCGAGTTCCACCCTTATAAGTCAGCTATACCAACTACTTGCACAACTGAGGTCATTGTTGACAGGAAAGAGCTTATTGCCGCTCTTGAAAGAAGTTTGATACTTATAAGTGACAGAACACCGTCACCTGCAAGATGCTATTTTGAAAATAATTCTATAAAAATAAACTGCTCAACAAGCGTTGGAAAGATAACAGACGAGATAAAGGCTGATATAGCAGGTCCTGTTATCGAGATAGGCTTCAAGTGCAAATATCTTCTTGACCCTCTGAAGGTCATAAAGGAAGATAAGGTCAAATTGCAGATGAGCGGAAGTCTGCTGCCTATGAAGATAGTTCCGTGTGAGGGCGATGCTTATACTTACCTCGTTCTCCCTGTAAGACTAGCAAAGGAATAAGAATATGAAATATCAACAGATAGATGTAAATATAAAATCAGAGTTTATAAAGCTCGATTCTCTGCTTAAATATGCAGGCGTTGTGGAAACTGGCGGCATTGGCAAGGAGATAATCCTCGAGGAGAGAATCAAAGTAAACGGTGAGGTCTGCACAATGAGGGGAAAGAAGATCCGCCCCGGGGATAAGGTGCAGATAGACGAGATAGCTACAGAGATAGTGGTAAAATAAAATGGTGATAACCAAAATTTCCGCAGACGGATTTAAAAATCTTAAAAAAGTCGAGATATATCCTCATGAGAAAATGAATATTTTCTGCGGAAAGAATGCTCAGGGCAAAACAAATCTTATAGAAGCTATATGGCTTTGCAGCGGAGTAAGGTCTTTTCGCAACACAAAAGACAGAGAAATGATAGATATAAACGGACAGTTCATGAATATCGACATTTCATTTAAAAACAGCTTTCGCAGTCAGGATATACATTTTGCAATGGCAAGACCTAATGTGAGAGAAAAAAACGTCACCTTGAACGGCGTAAAGCTGAAAACTCCCTCAAAGCTTTTCGGAAGCCTTGATTGTGTTATCTTTACTCCTGAGGATCTGGAGCTTTCAAAAGGCTCTCCTGAAAACAGACGGCAGTTTCTTGACCTTTCAGTGTCACAGATAAAAAATTCCTACAGCTCTGTTATCTCAAAATATGATGATCTTATAGAGCAGAGAAATATATTGTTAAAAAATATCTGTTACGGCAGATCAAAAAGAGAAGAGCTTGAAGTGTGGGATATCCAGCTTGCTCAGCTTGGGGCTTATATCTCGCTTTTAAGATATAATTATACCAAAAAGCTCGATATGTTCGCAAAAAAGCTTTATGAGGATATATCAGAGGGCAGAGAAAGGTTGGAGCTTGAATATTATTCCACTGTGTATTCAAATCTGGAGGGCAGAAAAGATTATTCAGGAGATATGGCTGAAGAGTATCTAAGCTGTCTGCAAAATAATCTTGATGACGATATAAGAGCAGGATTTACACAGAAAGGCGTTCACAGAGATGATCTTGCGGGAAAAATAAACGGACTGGCAGTTAGACAGTTCGCTTCTCAGGGACAGCACCGCTCTCTTGCTCTTATTTTGAAGCTTTCGCAGGCTTATATACTTGCCGAGGAAATAGACGACAGCCCGTGTATACTTCTCGATGATGTTTTGAGCGAGCTTGACCTCTCAAGGCAGAAGTTCGTTATCTCGAAAATACACGATATGCAGGTCTTTATAACCTGCTGTGACAGGAATATCCCTTTTGACGAGAAAAGCCATGGAAAGATATTCAATATAGAAAACGGAATGATAGTTCAGGAGAATAAGTGATGTTTCTGCATTTAGGAAATAACTATTTAGTCAATACTAAAGATATCATAGGGATCTTCGATATAGAGAACACCTCTGTTTCTGCCAACACAAAGGAATTTCTTAATTTTGCGGCAAAAAACAGACGTGTTGTGAACTGCACATATGAAATGCCTAAAAGCTTTGTGGTGTGCCTTGATAAAGACTTTACGGAAACTGTGTATATAAGTCAGATGAGCTGTGCCACACTTTTGAAAAGAAGCAAAAGAATGCCTGAATGATGAATCAAAGAAATAAGATGATAAGATAAAAAACCAAGTGATGAGGGGGTTATTTTTTGGAAAATAACAACGAGATCGAGATCCAGAACACCGAGGAAATATCCATGGTGGATAAGCAAAATGATTATAATGAAAATCAGATACAGGTGCTGGAGGGTCTTGAAGCGGTAAGAAAAAGACCTGGTATGTATATCGGATCAACAGGTCCAAAGGGACTTCACCACCTTGTCTACGAGATAGTTGACAACGCTATCGATGAGGCATTGGCAGGATATTGCACTGAGATAGAAGTAGAGATACTTCCCGGGGACATTATCAGAGTTACCGATAACGGACGTGGTATCCCTACAGGTATACACCCAAAGGAGAAAATATCTGCTGCAACGGTAGTTTATACCATTCTCCACGCAGGCGGAAAGTTCGGCGGCGGCGGATATAAGGTAGCAGGCGGACTTCACGGCGTTGGTGCGTCTGTAGTAAACGCCCTCTCGGAATATCTTGAGCTTACAGTTTATGACGGAAAACATATTCATTTTCAGAGGTTTGACAGAGGTAATTATTCAGAGCCGCTGAAAATAATCGGCGATACTGATAAAACAGGTACTTCCGTTCTCTTTAAGCCTGACCCTGAGATCTTTCAGGAAACAACAGTGTTTGACTATGAAACACTGCTTAAAAGACTTAGAGAACAGGCATTTCTTAATGCTGGTATAAAGATAATCTTTACAGATAAGAGAAATGAATCAGAGCCTGTGGGCGAAACTCTCCATTATGAGGGCGGTATAAGACAGTTCGTTGAGCATATCCACAAAACAAGAGGCGTTACTCCTCTTTCTGAGGAAGTTATCTATGTCAACGGCATGGAGGGCGATACTTTCGCTGAGATAGCTTTGCAGTATAACGATACTTATAATGACCTTATACTTTCATTTGCTAATAATATCCATACTCCTGACGGCGGTACTCATGAAACAGGCTTCAAAAATGCTCTTACAAAGGTAATAAATAACTACGGTAAGAAGTTTGGCTATCTGAAAGACGACGATAAGCTTCTTGGCGACGACGTAAGAGAAGGTCTGACAGCTATAGTATCCGTTAAGCTCACAAACTGTGAGTTTGAGGGTCAGACAAAGGGCAGACTTGGCAATCCTGAGGTAAGACCTTTCGTTGACAAGATAGTTACCGAAAAGCTTATGAACTACTTTGAGGAAAACCCTACTGTGGCAAAGGCTATTTTTGATAAGTCCGTTCAGGCACAAAAGGCAAGAGAAGCCGCAAAGAAAGCAAGAGAGCTTACAAGAAGAAAATCTGCTCTTGAATCATCTTCATTGCCTGGCAAGCTTGCAGATTGCTCAGAGAGAGATGCTTCACTCACCGAGATCTATATCGTCGAGGGAGATTCTGCGGGTGGCTCTGCAAAGGAAGGCAGAGATAGAAAATATCAGGCTATACTTCCTTTGTGGGGAAAAATGCTCAACGTAGAAAAAGCCAGGATAGATAAGGTATACGGCAATGAAAAGCTTATGCCTGTTGTTACAGCATTGGGAACATCAATCGGCGAGGACTTTGACCTTTCAAAGCTTCGTTACGGCAAAGTTATCATCATGGCCGATGCCGATGTAGACGGTTCTCATATCAGAACACTTCTGCTCACATTCTTCTTTAGATTTATGCGTCCTCTTATTGAGGAGGGTCATATCTATCTTGCTCAGCCGCCGCTTTTCAAGGTTGCAAGGGGCAAGCAGGTCAGATATGCTTTCTCAGACGCAGAGAGAGATCAGTATATTTCTGAGCTTTCGGGTGAAAACAATCTGAAAGTAAACGTTCAGAGATATAAAGGTCTTGGTGAGATGGACCCTGAACAGCTTTGGGAAACAACCATGGATCCTGAAAGAAGAACTATGATAAAGGTGACAATGGAGGACGCTGTTAAGGCGGACGAGATATTCACTATTCTTATGGGCGATAAGGTCGCACCGAGAAAAGAATTTATAGAGAAAAATGCAGAGTATGTAAAGGATCTTGACGTTTAAAGAAAGGATACTGCTTTGGATAACAACGAAAATAAAAATCAGGAAACAGAGCTTGAAGAGGTAAAAACAGAGGAAGCTGTTGAAACGGCTGAGAAAGCTGTTGATAATGCTGATGAGGTGGAAGAAGCACAGATAGAAAAAGAGCCTGTTTTGAGCTTTGAGTATGATGTGAAAAACGAGGAAGAGGAAAGAGCTTTTTTAGCCTTTCAGAGAAAATTCGTTTATGCGCATAACTGGAAGATAACAGCGGCTTTCGGCGTTGTTGCGGTGCTTTTTATAGTGTCCATAGTGAGAAACCCTTCGGGATATCTTAACTGGGTGCTGGCGTTCATATGCCTTGCAATAATCGTTCTCACATGGTATAACACCAGAAGAATAAGAAAATATCTTATGCAGGCACTTAAACCTCTTGAGGACGACAAGTATGTTTTCACCCTCTATGATGACAGTTTCAAAATAGAAACGCTGCCGACAGAGGAGGAAAAGCAGGAGGAGGACTTTACCCCTGTTCCGCCGAGAATAGTTGGTTTTGAGGATATCTCACTGAACGTTTTGGAAAATGACGAGATGTTTATTATAATACTCAAAAAAGAAACTATTTATGTGCTTGCAAAAAGAGTTATGAACGAGCAGCAGCAGGAAACACTGAGAAAAACTTTTTCAGAGCTGCTTGATAGCGATTATGAAATGATAGATAATAAATAAGAACAGGATATGTTCTTTTCAAAGTAAACCGAAAGGTTAAAAAGGAGTGGATAAAGTGAGCGATTATAACGTTATTGACACTGATGTTGAAGCGATAATGAAAGAATCTTTCATTCAATATTCAATGGCGGTAATTGTATCCAGAGCCTTACCTGATGTAAGGGACGGACTTAAACCTGTTCACAGAAGAATTTTATATACCATGTATGAAAATGGTCTTACACCTGATCAAGCTTACAGAAAATGTGCAGATACGGTCGGATCTGTGCTTGGTAAATATCACCCACACGGTGACGCATCAGTTTATGACGCACTTGTAAGACTTGCTCAGAAGTTCTCAATGAGATATCCTCTTGTTGACGGTCACGGAAACTTTGGTTCCGTTGACGGCGACCCTCCGGCTGCCTACCGTTATACTGAGGCTAAAATGGCTAAGATGTCAGTAAATATGCTGACAGATATAAACAAAACAACTGTTGATTTTCAGTCAAACTATGATGACAGACTGAAAGAGCCTGTTGTGCTGCCGTCAAGATTTCCAAATCTTCTTTGTAACGGCTCAGTAGGTATCGCTGTGGGCATGGCAACGAATATCCCTCCTCATAACCTCCATGAAGTTATCGAGGGCATGAAAACTGTCATGAAAAACCCTGACTGCACACTTGATGAGCTTATGCAGAGCATAAAGGGTCCTGACTTCCCTACAGGCGGTATCATCATGGGCAGGTCCGGTATCAGAGCGGCTTACGGCACAGGTCGAGGAAAGATAACACTGCGTTCAAAGACCTCTATCGAGGAGATAAAGGGCAGAAACTGCATTATTGTCACTGAGATACCTTACATGGTAAACAAGGCAAGACTTGTTGAGTCTATCGCTGACCTTGTTAAGGAAAAGCGTATTGACGGAATACATTATATAAACGATGAATCCGGCAAGGACGGAATGAGGATCGTTATCGAGCTTAAAAAGGACGCTAATCCGCAGGTAGTTCTCAACAAGCTGTTCAGCTATACACAGCTTCAGGATACTGTGGGCGTTATAATGCTCGCACTTGTGAACGGTATCCCTAAGGTGCTGACCCTCAAGGAAATGCTTGAGCAGTATATAGACTTTCAGGTCGATGTTATCACAAGAAGAACTAAGTTCGACCTTAACAAGGCTAAGGAAAGAGAGCATATCTTAAAGGGTCTTGTTATCGCACTTGACAATATCGACGAAGTTATCGAGATAATGAAAACTTCAAAGAATATCCCAGAGGCTAAGCAAAGACTTAATCAGCGTTTTGGCCTGACAGATATTCAGGCTGACCATATTGCAAATATGACTCTCGGACGTCTGACCGGTATGGAAAGACAGAAGATAATAGACGAGTTGGCTGAGATCGAAGTTAAGATAGCTGACCTTGAAGATATCCTTGCAAATCATCAGAGAATACTTGATATAATCATTGAAGAGGTCGAGGCTATTCAGGATAAGTTCGGTGACGAGAGAAGAACTCAGATAGAAAATGTCAGCGGTGAAGTTGATATAGAAGACCTTATCCCTGTTGAGGAAAGCGTTGTTACCTATACAAATGCAGGATATATAAAGAGAATGCCTGTTTCAGAGTATAAGGCTCAGAAGCGTGGCGGACGTGGCGTAACGGGTATGAAACAGCGTGAGGACGATTATATCGACGAGCTTCAGACCTGTTCTTCACATGACAATATACTCTTTATCTCCAATAAGGGCATAATGTATAAGCTCAAATGCTATGAGCTGCCTGAGGGCTCAAAGGCTTCAAGAGGCACAAATATAGTAAATCTTCTTGAACTGGGCGAGGGCGAGAAGATAGCCGCAATGATAAAAACTGCCGATTTTGACGAGGGCAAGTATATCGTCATGGTAACAAAGAACGGCAAGATAAAGAGAACTCCGCTGACTTCCTACAGAAATGTAAGAAAGAATGGTCTTATCGCTATCGGTCTTGACGAGGGCGATGAGATAGCAGGAGTAAGAATGACCTTTGGCGATAATGAGGTCATCGTTGCAACGCATAATGGTTATGCTATCAGGATAAGAGAAACTGACATAAGAGAGATGTCAAGAGTTGCACATGGCGTAAAGGCTATTAAACTCAGGGGCAGCGACTATGTTGTATCAATGGCAAGAGTAAGAGAGGGTGCAAGCGTTCTCACTGTTGCAGAAAATGGTCTTGGCAGACGTGTTCCGCTGGAGTCTTATAAGGTACAGAACAGAGGCGGCTACGGTCTTATGAACTATAAGAGCGGCGGAGTATGCGGAATAAAGGTCGTTGATGATGAAGATGATATCATCATGATATCCACAGACGGCATTGTTATCAGAATAAGAGCCTGCGATATCAGCATGATGAGCAGATACTCCCGTGGCGTAAGACTTATGAGAGTCGGCGAGGACGGCAGAGTGGTTTCATTCACAAGGACAGAGCATGACGACGAAGCTGAAACGGCAGAGGTAGAAAAGGCTACTGCCGAGGAGATAGCTGAGGCTCAGGCTGAGGAAAATGCTGAGGTCATTGAAGATAATACCGAAAGCGTTGAGAATGAGGATTCTGAAAACACGGAAGAATAATATAAAAATCAAGTAAAGACAAAATAAACGGGCGAACACTGTTCGCAACTACATTGACTAAAAAATTAACGGATGGCTAAAAACCGTCCGTTTTTTGTATCTATATGATTTTCAGACAACAAAAAAGGTGAGCGGCACATGACCGTTCACCTTTTTGCATATCAAAATTACTTTGTTATCTTGTCCTTGCCGCCCATGTACATTCTCAGTGGCTCAGGGATATTAACTGTTCCGTCAGCATTGAGATTGTTCTCGAGGAATGCGATAAGCATTCTTGGAGGTGCAACAACTGTGTTGTTAAGAGTGTGAGCAAAATACTTTGTGCCGTCTTCTGCCTTTATTCTTATGCCAAGACGTCTTGCCTGTGCGTCGCCAAGATTTGAGCATGAACCAACTTCAAAATACTTCTTCTGTCTTGGGCTCCATGCCTCAACGTCACAGCTCTTTACCTTAAGGTCTGCAAGGTCGCCTGAGCAGCACTCAAGTGTTCTTACAGGAATATCGAGTGAACGGAAGAAATCAACAGAATTCTGCCACAGCTTGTCATACCATGCCATGCTATCTTCAGGTTTGCAGACAACTATCATTTCCTGCTTTTCAAACTGGTGTATTCTGTAAACGCCTCTCTCCTCGATGCCGTGTGCGCCAACTTCTTTTCTAAAGCATGGTGAATAGCTTGTGAGAGTCTTTGGAAGCTCACCCTCTGGAATGATAGTGTCGATAAATCTGCCTATCATTGAATGCTCAGAAGTACCGATGAGATAAAGATCTTCTCCCTCTATCTTGTACATCATGCCTTCCATTTCAGAAAAGCTCATAACGCCTGTAACAACGTCTGAACGTATCATGTAAGGAGGAATGAAATATGTGAAACCTCTGTCTATCATGAAATCTCTGGCATAAGAAAGAATTGCAGAATGAAGTCTTGCAATGTCACCCATAAGATAATAGAAGCCGTTTCCTGATGTTCTTCTTGCACTGTCAAGATCAATGCCGTTAAAGCTTTCCATAATGTCAACGTGATATGGGATCTCATAATCAGGAACAACAGGCTCTCCGAATCTTTCAATCTCTACGTTCTCGCTGTCGTCCTTGCCTATAGGAACGCTTGGGTCGATAATGTTAGGGATAACGAGCATTCTCTCACGGATCTTGCCCTCAAGCTCTTTTTCCTTTTCAGCCATAGCGTCAAGCTCAGCACCGATAGCGGAAACCTCAGCCTTTACTTTCTCAGCTTCGTCCTTCTGACCCTTAGCCATAAGACCGCCTATCTGCTTGCTCATTACCTTTCTTTTATTTCTCAGCTCGTCAGCTTTTGTCTTAGCTGCTCTGTATTCCTCGTCAAACTGAGCTACCTCGTCAACAAGAACGAGCTTTTCGTCCTGAAACTTCTTCTTGATGTTTTCCTTGACAAGCTCAGGATTTGTACGGATAAGCTTAATATCAATCATTTTACATACTCCTTTTAGCTGACGCAAAAAAATTTTCTTACGTCGCAATATTTATCCTTTTAATAATATCACTAAAAGGAGATTTTGTCAAGACAAAGCCCCTTTAAAACAGGCTTTTGAAACAGGTTTTGAGAGAACTTATTTCATAGATAAAATACTATCATGATATAAGTAACAGTGCGAATTTCATAAAAACTATTGACATTTTGTATCAAACGTTTTATAATTATAAGGTGAATGTGTTCGTTATGGGCGTATTGTGCCATGACGGCAGAAAAGCCTCTGGGCTTAATAAATTTATCAGGAGGATTAAAGGTGCGAAAAGTTAAAAAACCCGTGTTTTTTATCGTGCTTTTGTGTATAATTGCATTTGGATATCTCACTTATGCAGGAATACATACTCAGTACGGAGATATAAAAACAAGCTATATCAAGGGCGTTGAAGATATC
The DNA here is from genome assembly GCF_040914135.1 of Ruminococcus sp. RTP21204st1_B2_RTP21204_210225. NCBI lineage: Bacteria > Bacillati > Bacillota > Clostridia > Eubacteriales > Oscillospiraceae > Ruminococcus > Ruminococcus sp. RTP21204st1_B2_RTP21204_210225. Next base: position 71,645 of record NZ_JBCPGA010000013.1, read on the forward strand.
CGCTGGGGTATCGATATTCAGGGTGGCGTAAATGCTACGTTTGAACCTGCCGATAATTACGACGCCACAAAGGAAGAAATGGACGCTGCAAAGGCTGTTATCGAGCAAAGACTTGTAAGCCTTAATATCACAGACAGCGAGGTCTATGTAGACTATAAGAAAAATAAGGTAATGGTTTCATTCCCATGGCAGGCTAACGAAGAAAGCTTTGACCCTGAGGCTGCTGTTTCTGAGCTTGGCGAAACTGCAAAGCTTGTATTCAGAAAGGGTAAAGAAGAAAAAGGCGAGCAGGTGCTTACAGGAAATGACGTTAAAAAGGCTGAGGTAAGACAAACTCAGGACGAAACTACAGGAAATATCAAGTATGTAGTAAGCCTGACACTCAATAACAGCGGTAAAAAAGCTTTTGCTGACGCTACAACTGAGCTTGCCGGAAAAGGCTTTATCTCTATCTGGATGGACGATAAGTGCATTTCTGCCCCAAGCGTAAATTCAGCTATCACTGACGGTGAGTGCGTTATCGAGGGCAAATTCACATATGATTCCGCAAAGGCTCTTTCAGATAAGATAAATGCAGGTTCTATCCCATTCGACCTTAAAACAACAAGCACGAACATCATTTCACCTACACTTGGCGAGGGTGCAAAGAACGCAATGGTGCTTGCAGGAATTATCGCATTTATCGTTATCGCTGCATATATCATCATTATCTATAAGCTGCCGGGCTTTGTTGCGTCTATCGCACTTATAGGTCAGGTAATAGGTTCTATCGCTTGTATCACAGGCTTCTTTGGAAATATCGACAGCTTTACGCTGACTATCCCTGGTATCGCAGGTATTATCCTTTCTATCGGTATGGGCGTTGACGCTAACGTTATCACAGCCGAGAGAATAAAGGAAGAGCTTAACAACGGCAAGACCCTTAACGGAGCTATCGAGCTTGGCTATAAGAGAGCATGGAGCGCAGTATTCGACGGAAACATCACAGTAGTATTCGTTGCAATAATCCTTATGGGTGCCTTCGGACCTACAGACAGCGTTTTCGGAACACTTCTCAGCCCTGTATTCTCAGTATTCGGCGCAAGCACAGCAGGTACTATCTATTCACTTGGATATACTCTCCTTGTAGGTATCCTCCTGAACTTTGTATTCGGTATCTTCTGTTCAAGACTTATGCTTTCGTCCCTCTCAAAGTTCAAGTGCTTTAAGAAACGCAAGCTTTACGGAGGTGCTGAAATAAATGAGTAAAGAAAAAAAGACCCTGAATGTTGTGGGTCACAGCAAATTATTCTATTCCATATCATGCGCACTTATCGCAATTTTTATCATTCTTACATTCGTTATAGGTCTTAACGTGGCTATCGAGTTCAAAGGCGGTACAGTTTTGACTTATACATATGAGGGCGATATAAAAACATCTGACGTTTCAAATACCGTTTCTGACAGTATCGGAGATAAATGTACAGTAACTCTTGGCGAAAACACAGGAAACGCAGGAAAGACAGTAGAAATAAAATTCTCATCAACAAAGGGTATAAGCGATGATAAGCAGAACACCCTGAAAACAGCCCTTGAAAAGGACTTTCCTGATAATAACATAGAAGTTTACGAGTCAAACGACGTTGCAGCTTCAAGCGGTATGAACTTCTTCTTCAAGTGCCTTGCTGCTTGCGCACTGGCAATGGTCATCACTATCATTTATATCGGCTTCAGATTTAAGAAGATAGGCGGTATCTCAGCAGGTGTGTTCTCAGTAGTTGCCCTTGCACACGATATGTGCATGGTATACGGTTGCTTTGTAATATGCAGATTTGACATCAACGCAAACTTTATGGCAGTTCTGCTGACTATCCTTGGATATTCTATCAACGCTACTATCATCATCTACGATAGAATCAGAGAGAATGAAAATCTCCTTGGCAACAAAATGGAGCTTGAGGATCTTGTAAACCTCTCTATCACACAGACGATGGGACGTTCTATCCATACAACTGTTACAACAGTTCTTGCTATGGCTACAGTTTGTATCGTCTGCATAATCTGCGGAGTAACATCTATCCTGAGCTTTGCTTTCCCACTTATCATAGGTATGATATCAGGTGTTTATTCTTCTAACTGTATAGCACCTACACTGTGGGTACATTGGAAAAAACATCAGGCAAAGAAGTCACATTCAGGTTCAAAAACAGGCAGCGCAAAGAAAAAGGCTTCAAGAAGATAAAATTTTATGGACGGTATGTTATGACCCGCCCCCTGTCAAGTAGACAGCGCAAAAAACAAAAATATTCTATGTTGTGACTAAAAGCAGTCTGTGCAATTTGTGCAGGCTGCTCAGTTTGATCTGGTAACGCCTTGTGTTGTAATAGGTTATGTATTCCTCTATCGCTGAAATCAGTTCGGTCT
>NZ_JBCPGA010000014.1:0-71863 GCF_040914135.1 Ruminococcus sp. RTP21204st1_B2_RTP21204_210225
TCTTTGACATAAAATAACCCCCTTTAGAGTTACACCATTTTATTATTTCATGTGTCTACTCTAAGGGGATTATATCACACGAGTACCGCCAGTTATCCTATTCTTCTTCCTTTTTGATCTTGAAAATAAGCCTCATTAAACCCGATATGACCTTTGGACTTTTTACAACTACAACTTTCATAAGTATTACCTCCCGAATAGTTATAGTTTATATTATTCAAAAATCAAAAATCGGTTACCATTTTTGACTGTACTGACAGCAGATAGCCACTTTTGAATGATATCTCAGCGTATTTTCTATCCTGCCCATCAAAGCCTTTCACCACGTTTGATATGCCGAGTGGAAAAGCATTGGTCAGCAGACAGTCCTCTACCTCATATTTCGCACCCTTTATGGTCAGACCCTCTACCTTATCGGTATATGCCACCAGTGAGAGCGAAAAGCCCTCACGGTCATATATCCTGTAACTGCCTGCACGATAAAGACGAATTATCTCTCTGTCAGCGGCTATCATTCCCTCACCGCCACAAGATAAAATATATCCAAGAGATTGGATATTCCCAAGTAAGTGGTCTACTCGTCCGCCTGTTGCACCGAATATGAGAAAATCATCACAACCCGACTCAAAGCCCTGCTTTATGGCAAGCATAAGGTCGGTATCGTCCTTTTCTGAGGGGAAGATCTCGATATTATCAAAAACAGGTTTTTCAGCGGAATCAAAGTCGCCCATAATAATGTCCGACTTTACGCCCACTGCCTGTGCAAGCTTATAGCCCTTGTCAGCGGATATCACAAGAGAATCGTCGATAAAAGACTTATATTCTGCCACACACTGAGCCGACACCGCTTCACCGCCTGAAAAGATAGTGCATTTCTTAGTCATTTTTATATTCCCACTCCTTAAGCTGCTTTGCCTGCTCGTACATTTCCACATAACTTTCATGCCTTGACTTTGCGATCTCGCCATTTTTTACCGCCTCTATGACCGCACAGCCCTTTTCCTTTGTGTGGCTGCAATCAGGAAATCTGCACTTGCCCTCGTATTTCTGAAACTCAGGAAAACAGCCTGAAAGCTTGTCCTTGAAAATAATATCATATCTGTTGGTATCAAACGACGAAAAGCCAGGGGTATCGGCAATATACCCACCGCCCTCCAGCTTGTAAAGCTCTACATGGCGTGTGGTGTGCTTTCCTCTGCCAAGCTTTTTGCTTATCTCGTTGGTGGCAAGCCCCAATGCAGGGAACATATTATTGAGCAGTGACGATTTGCCAACGCCAGTGTTTCCTGTAAATGCCGACAGCTTGCCCTCCAGAACTGCCTTAACAGCTTCACTGCCCTCACCAGTGGTATTGTCTACCTGAAAGGTCTTTATCCCTGCACCCTTGTATATGTCCACAAGCTCGTCACAGCTTTCCTTGTCTATCTTTGTAAAGACTACCACAGGCTCTATTTTTTTGAAAACAGCTATTGCAATAAACTTATCAAGCAACAGCAGATTAGGTCTTGGTTCGCAGGTAGACGAAACGAATACAAGCATATCAAGATTTGCAAGAGGCGGTCTTATAAGCAATGAGCGTCTTTCCTCTATCTTCTCGATAACTCCGCTTCCGTCGTCCTCCAATGAAAATTCAACTCTGTCGCCGCCTACAGGAGAAATGTTCTTTCTTCTGAATACTCCTCTTGCCTTACATTCATAAATGCCGTCGGAGGCTTCTACATAGTAGATGCCTCCGATAGCTTTAACGATTATTCCATTCATGAACTACTGACCCTGCTCGTCTGGCTCCTGAGGCTCCGGTGCAGGTGCTTCAGTAGTGGTAGTTGTAGTAGTTGTTGTGGTCGTAGTTGTAGTAGTTGTGGTCGTTGTCGGAGTAATGTCGATCAGACCGCTTTCATTCAGGCTTCCGCTAAGAGTAGCTGTCTGCTTATCATAATCTATGTCATATACTGCATAACGGCACTTCTGCTGATTTTCGTCATTTGTGATGAAGATAGTCAGAGTTTCTGTCTTCTTGCCCTTTACAGTTACATTTACAGAACCGCCTGCAACAGATTCTCCACTACCGATCTTCTGTGTATATGCAACGTTGCCGTTATTGTAGATGTCTATAGAATATGAGCCGTGGATACCACTTGGGAGTGGCAGTGAGAATGTTACCTCAACAGGTGAAGTTTCTCCGGTCGAAACGTAAATAGTAACAGTTGTATCACGCTCAACGTATGTGCCTTCATCTGTATCCTGCTCGATGACCTTGCCCTTATCGCCCTCATGCTCGATCTCCTTGACCTCAGCCTTGAGCTTGTTCTCCTTGAGCATTGCAACTGCCTTTTCTTCTGTAAGACCTACAACGCTTGGTACTTTGACTCTTGTTTCAACAGGACCCTTACTTACAAACAAAGCAACAGTCGCACCTACGGCATACTGCTCGCCTGCTGCCGGCTGTGTTTTCACAACAAGACCTGAAGCTATATCCTCAGACCATATATCTCTCTTAACGACCATAAATCCTGCAGCCTTAAGCTCGCTTTCAGCCACAGTGCCGTCTTTCTTCACCATGTCAGGGATAGTTGCCATTTTTTTGCCCTTACTTACAGTAAGTGTAACCGTGAAGCCTTCCTTAACAGACTTTCCTGCTGCCTGACCCTGGAATGTGATTATTCCCTCGTCATACTGGTCATTATACTCTTCGGTGATATCAAATTTAAGCTTATCCTTATAATCCTGCTCAACCTGAACGATATTCTTGCCCACAAAGTTTGGCAGTGTAACTGTGCCTGTGTGCATACCGTTTGAACCGCTGAATGACTTGAATACAACTCCTACGATAACGAACGCTGCAATGATAACTACTGCAACTGTCACAGCAAGGAGTATAGGAACAACGTAAGAACGCTTCTTTTCTTCCTCTTCTTCCTCGTCATCGTTTTCTTCGTCATCGTCCTCATATTCTTCATCGTCGTCATAGTTCTCACTATGCTCATCGTCAAAATATTTGTTATTGTCATCAGCCACAGGGATAGGAACAGGGCTGTTCTTATATCCGAAAACAACAGATGGATTGAGCTTGAATGTGTCTATATCCTTTATCATCTCTGCTGCTGACTGATAACGTCTTGCAGGATCTCTCTCCATAGCGTGCATAACTATTTCTTCAAGAGCCTCTGGGATAGAAGGCATGATCTCTCTTGGCGGAACCGGATCCTCCTGCATATGCTTGAGAGCGATAGCCACAGGATTTTCACCGTCAAAAGGCTTTCTGCCTGTGAGCATCTCATAGAGCATAACGCCTACAGAGTATATGTCAGATCTTTCATCTGTCATATCGCCCCTTGCCTGCTCAGGTGAGATATAGTGAACAGAACCGATAGTCTTGTCAGAAAGTGTCTTTCCGTCGATCCTTGAAAATCTTGCTATACCAAAATCCATGACCTTGATAGTTCCGTCAGGGAAAAGCATTATGTTCTGCGGTTTGATATCTCTGTGAACGATACCCTTGTCATGAGCGTGCTGCAAAGCACGGAGTATCTGAGTTACAAAGTGCAAAGCGTCTTTCCACCTAAGCACGCCCTGCTGCTCGATAAACTCTTTAAGGGTGATGCCGTCGATATACTCCATAACGATAAACTGTATCTCGTCAGAAAATCCCACGTCATATATCTTTACGATATTAGGGTGAGAAAGTACAGCTATAGCCTTGCTCTCGTTTCTGAAGCGTCTTAGAAATTCCTCGTTCTGTGAAAACTCAGGCTTAAGTATCTTTACCGCAACAGTACGGTTTTCCATAACGTCAACTGCCTTATAAACGTCAGCCATTCCGCCCACGCCGATAAGTTCGGTTATCTCATATCTGCCGTCTAGCTTTTTGCCGATATTAGAATCCATGTAATTCAACTCCTATATTATTCATGTTTTATTGTCATTCCATTAATTTGCTATTACCGCAGCAGTAATATTATCTTTACCGCCGCATTCATTTGCGAAAGCAATAAGCTGTTTTATAGCCTCGTCAAGATTATTGCCAAACACAGTTTCATATATCATATTGTCTGTGCAATAATTGGTCAGACCGTCAGAGCAAAGCAGCACCGCAAAATTATCATTTTCTTCAAGCTCGAAATAATCGACCTCAACATCTGATTCAACGCCCACAGCCTTTGTGATAACGTTTCTCATATGATGATTTTTCGCTTCTTCTTTGGTTATCTGACCCGACCTATAAAGCATTTCCACATAAGTATGGTCAGTGGTTATCTGAGCTATACCGTCCTTGGTAAGAAGATATCCACGGCTGTCGCCCACGCTCACCATATAGACGGTCTTATCCACCACCAATGCCGCAACGCAGGTAGTACCCATACCGTTTTTGTCAATATCCTCCTTGCTCTTGCCATACACGATCGTATTCGCATAATGCACTGAAGTGAGCATAAGATTTCTTATGGAATTTGGTTTCATATCTTTTCTGAAATTTTCCTTGATACGTTTTACTACTGCGTCAATGGCAAGCTGACTGGCAACTCCGCCTGATGACGCTCCGCCCATACCGTCACAGACCACCGCAACGGCAACATTGTCAGCAAGAAATTCAGCATGCACTCTGTCCTGATTTTCACTGCGTTTTTTTCCGATGTCTGTATCAGACGCTATAAACAAGCGATTCACCACCTTTTATCAGATCTCATATTCTCGTCTTAGCTGACCGCAGGCAGCGTCTATATCCGCACCCAAGGTCCGCCTCACAGTAGCGTTTATCCCAAGCTTCTCCAGATATCCTCTGAATCTGTTGGCTGACTTTCTGTCAGAATGATAATTACGCTCCTTTATCTTATTAACAGGGATTATATTCACATGACAGACAAATCCGCCCAGAAGCTCCGCAAGCTCCCTTGCGTCCTCCATAGAATCGTTATGCCCGTCTATCAAAGCATATTCAAAAGAAATTCTCCTGCCTGTTACCTTAAAATAGTATCGGCAGGCGGCAAGAAGCTCGTTGATATCATACCTGTCATTAACGGGCATTATCTCGCTCCTGCTCTTATTATTGGAAGCGTGCAAAGAGATAGACAATGTTATGCCCAGCTTTTTCTCTGCAAGCTCATATATCCTCGGCACAATGCCGCAGGTAGATACTGAAACGTGCCTTAGCGACATATTAAAGCCCTTTGGACAGGACAGCACTTCAAGAAAATTCACCACATTATCAAAGTTATCCATAGGCTCGCCTATTCCCATAAGCACCACGCCTGATATCTTTCTTCCGCTGTCACGCTCAGAAGCGTATATCTGTCCCAGAATCTCCGAGGACGTAAGGTTACGTTTGAACCCTGCAATAGTTGACGCACAAAAGCGACAGCCCATTTTGCAGCCCACCTGAGTTGACACGCAAATGGTGTTTCCGTAGTTGTATTCCATTATTACGGATTCCACATGATTTCCGTCCTCAAGCTCATATAGATATTTTACAGTATTATCGGTATGAGATTCAAGCTTTTTTGACACAAATAGTGATTTTAAACAAAATTTTTCATTGAGCAGATTCCTTAATTGTACAGATAGATTAGTCATTTCATCAAAACTTGACACTCGCTTTACATGAAGCCAGTCAAATATCTGCCCTGCACGGAACTTCTTTTCTCCAAGCTTTAGTATCTCGGCTTCCAGCTCGTCAGGCAGAAGCCCCAATATATCTATTTTTCCATTATCATCAAATGCTACCAAAAGATCACCTCAGCCTGATAAACTTAGCAATAAAAAATCCGTCTGAATTATATTTTGCAGGTGTGATAGACATTCTGCAAAGACCGCTGTCGCTACCGAAAGCCTCGCCTAGCGGTGCAGGCTCAAAGTCAGGGTGTTCAGCCAAAAATCTATCTGCCACCTCATCATTTTCCGCCCTTGACAGCGTGCAGGTGGAATACACCAGTGTTCCGCCGACTTTTACATACTCCGCTGACGTTTTCAGTATATCATACTGTATTTCAGGAAGTCTGTCGAAATCTGAGGGTTCTTTATACTTTATCTCAGGTTTTCTTCTTATTACGCCAAGTCCGGAACAAGGTGCGTCGCAAAGCACTTTGTCAGCCTTTGGCATTTTCTCGTCATAGACCTTTGCGTTGTTGACACCTGCGCTTATGCAGTCAAGTCCAAGCCTTTTGGCACCGCTTTCAATAAGCCCTGCACGATTTTTATGCAGATCAAAAGCAAGCACTCTGCCATTATTGTTCATACGCTCGGCAATGGTAAAGGTCTTTCCACCAGGTGCGGCACAAAGGTCAAGAACTGTATCGTTCTCCTTAGGATCAAGAGCCGCACAGCAAAGCTGGCTCGAAAGATCCTGAACGTGTATCCTGCCCTCTTTGTAAGCCTTAGTATGCTCCACCGCCCCTGCACCGCATATCCTTATGCAATCAGGCAGGACGGACAGCCTTTCAAAGGTAATGCCCTCCTCAGCGAGCATATCCAGTGTGCTTTCAAGAGAATGAAAGACCGTGTTCACTCTTGCGGTGACAGGTGCCTGTCCCACAGAGGTTTTCAGCATTTCAAGGCAGATGTCCTTGCCGTATTCCCTTGTCCACTTCTCCGTCAGCCATACAGGTGCGGAGTATTCTATAGAAAGCTCCTCCGTGGCATTTCTGCCCTTTGGAAGCTTTTTGTCGTTTCTTATAAACTCCCTTAGCATTGCGTTCACAAAGCCGCTTGCCGCAGGATTTCTGTTTTTCTTTGCAAGCTTCACAGACTCGTCCACAGCCGCATTGTCAGGAACGGAGTCCATATATAAAAGCTGATAAATACCCATTCTCAGTATAACTCTGACCTCAGTACCAAGCTTATTCTTAGGGTTGCGTGAATATTCCCGAATAATGTTATCAAGAGTAATCTGTCTTTCCAAAACGCCGTAGAAAAGAGCTGCGGCGAATTTCTTGTCCTGAGGTGAAAGGTCTGACCTTTCAAGGCCCTCGTCAAGAAGTATATTTGAATATGAGCCGCTGTTTTCAAGCCTTGTAAGCAGCCTTAAAACCGTTTTTCTGGCGTTTCCCATAGTTCCTCCGAATTATCCCAGCACAGTGCCGTTCTCGATATGTCTGCCTCTAAGAAAATCAGCGGTATCCATTCTCTTTGAGCCCTCAGCCTGCACCTGAGTAAATCTTATCACTCCGTCTGAGCAGGCAACAGAAAAGTCGCTGTTATCCACCACAGTGCCCACAGGCTTTCCGCAAGGCTTTGTGGAAGCTATCTCAGATCTATATACTTTTAGCCTTTTGCCCTCAAGCACTGTAGTAGCGCATGGCCAATCAGACAGACCGCATATCTGCTTGTGTATCTTTCTCACTGGCTTTGTGAAATCTATAGGGCAAAGCTCCTTTGAGAGCATTGGTGCATAAGTCGCAAGGCTCTCGTCCTGCTTAACAGGGGTTATCTCGCCCTTATCGAGCTTTTCAAGGGTATCAACAAGCACCTCTGCACCCATTTCAGCAAGTCTGTCAAAAAGCTCAGCGGCTGTTTCGTTCTCGCCAATAGGAGTAGCCTTTTCCACAAGGATATCTCCCGTATCCATGCCCTCGCCCATAAGCATCGTTGTAATTCCAGTTTCAGCTTCATCATTAAGCACAGCCCACTGTATCGGACCTGCTCCACGATATTTAGGAAGCAGCGAGCCATGGACGTTCACACAGCCAAGCCTTGGTATATCAAGCACCGACTTAGGGAGCATTTTACCATAAGCCGCCACCACGATACAATCAGGGGCAAGGTCATTGATAATTTTAACATACTCCTCGCCGTCTTTTTTAAGGCTTTGCGGCTGATAAACAGGAGTGTCATGCTCCTGCGCAAGCACCTTTACAGGGGGCGGAGTAAGCTTATAGCCTCTGCCCTTTGGCTTATCAGGCTGAGTGAAAACAGCCTGCACCTCATATCCGCTGTCATAAAGCTTTTTCAGCGTTGGTACGGCAAAATCAGGCGTACCCATGAAGATTATTTTCATTAGTCCTCGACCTCTACAAATTCTTCAACTATCTCAGTAAACAGATGACCCTCAAGGTGTGCAAGCTCATGGCAAACGCACTGTGCAAACAGTTCTGATACTTCCATTTCGTACCACTTGCCGTGTCTGTCCTGCGCCTTGAACTTAACTCTCATAGGTCTTGTAACATAGCCCCACTCGTTCGGGCATGAAAGACAGCCCTCCAGAACTCTCTGCTTTTCCTCGCTCTGCCATGTTATCTCAGGGTTGATAAGCTCGTAAACCTTATCGTCGATTATTATAACGACCACTCTTCTCAGCTTTGCCACCTGTGGACCTGCAAGACCAACGCCGTTGGCGTTTTTCAGGGTTTCTGTCATATCGTCAAGAAGCTGACCAAGCTTGTCGTCAAATTCTGTAACAGGCTTGCAGACCTTGTGAAGTATCTCGTCGCTCTTATTAAGTATTTTTCTGAGTGCCATTTATTTAACTATCCTTTCTTAAAGCCCGATATCGCCGTTTATGTCGGCATAGATACGAACTGTCTGATAATCTTTATTTTTATAGAACTCGCCCAGAACGTGCTTTATCATCTCACGAAAATCCGCAGTATTGCGTGTTTTCAGGATAAGTCTGTATCTGTAGCGATTATTTATCATTTCAAATGTGCATGGTGCAGGGCCTAGCGCTCTGAGGGGAAAATTCACCTTGTGCTGTGAGATATACTCTTTTATAAGCTGAGTCACCCAGCGTGAAGCGCCTATTACCTTGCTTTCAAGGGGTGCTGAAAAACCTATGACGCATATATCGCAAAAAGGCGGATATGTCAGCGACTTTCTCAGTGCTATCTCCTCTTTATAAAACTCATCATAATTTTGCTCTGCCGCAAGGTTCAGCACATAATGGTCAGGCACAAAGGTCTGAATGTATGCGACCCCTGATTTATCTCCTCTGCCGCTTCTTCCTGCCACCTGAGTGAGCAGTGAGAATGTTCTCTCATAGCTGCGAAAATCCCCTGTGAACAGTGCCTTGTCAAGGGATATGACACCCACCATTGTGACGTTAGGGAAATTAAGTCCCTTTGCTATCATTTGAGTGCCGAGCATTATATCATACTCGCCTTTCTCAAACGCCTTGAAATTCTCCTCATAGGAATATCTCGAAGAAGTGGTGTCAGCATCCATTCGCAGAAGTCTTGCCTGCGGAAAAAGCCTTTCAAGCTCGTCCTCCACACGCTGAGTTCCCACACCGCTTGATTTGAGCCGCTGTGAGCCGCACTGTGGACAGCGCTCTATATTATCCATGGTATATCCGCAGTAGTGGCACATATACCGATCATTTTTCTTGTGATAGGTCAGGGGTATATTGCAATTAGGGCAAGCCACAGGCTGTCGGCAGTCCATGCAAGTGATATATGTTGTATAGCCACGTCTGTTCAGAAGCAGGATAGCCTGCTCTTTTTTCGCAAGCACTTCTGTGAGCTTATCACACATAACACGGCTGAGCAAGCTGTCATTGCCCTCTGCCGCTTCCTCCTGCATATCGACTATCTCGACTGCCGGCAGGGGCGACTTTGAATATCTGTTTTTAAGCTCAAACAAGTGATATCTGCCCTTTTGAGCGTAATAAAAGCTCTCCAGCGACGGCGTTGCAGAAGCCATCAACAGCACGCAGTTATTATATCCGCACCGCTGTATGGCAACATCTCGTGCATGGTATCTAGGCGTTGAGTCCGACTTATATGACGGCTCGCCCTCTTCGTCCATGATGATTATTCCAACGTTGGTGACAGGAGCAAATATTGCACTTCTTGTGCCGATAACTATTCTTGCTTCCCCACGCATTACACGTTTGAACTCGTCAGTACGCTGTCCCAATGACAGCGAAGAGTGCATAACGGCTATCTTATCACCGAAAAGTGACTTGAATTTGCCGAGCATTTGTGGTGTAAGGGATATTTCAGGCACGAGCATGACCGCTGTTTTACCCATATCCATAACGCTTTTTATAAGCTTTATGAACACAGAGGTCTTGCCGCTTCCCGTAACGCCGTAAAGCAACGCACCTGCGGGCTTTTCGGCTTTTATAAGCCCCATTATGCCCTCATATGCCGCTGATTGTTCGTCATTTAATATGATATCGTCAGGGTCCTGCCTTTCGCCAAGCTCGCCTATGGCGTCACGCATGACCTCATATTTATACTGCACGATAACTTTCTTGTCAGCAAGCCTTTTTAATATGCTTGAAGTGCAGTTGGTCATATAGCAGACCTCTTTCACAGAGGCACAGCCACCCTCCTCAAGAAGCTTCACCACAAGGGTCTGCTTCGGGGTAAGAGTGGTCTGTATCTCCCCTGACACATACTCGTCAGAAAGCCTTACCATGCTGACATTCTCATCACCGACTTTTCTTTTCAAAGCGTCGCTGATCTCAACATAGCCCTTATCCACAAGAGAATCCACAGTTTTCTTCTTTCGTGCGTCATTATGCACGTCAAGAAAGCTGTCTATCTCCCTCTGACTTTTTGCACATCGGAGAAAGTCCACCACATTTTTCTCATCTTCATTTAAAGTATCCTCGTCAATGTAGGTATTGACAAGGCTGTAATGCTGTGAAAAAGTGTAGGAAAAGCCTGTAGGCACAACGGATTTGTAAGCGTCATAATAGGTGCAGAAAGTGTTTTCTTTCAGCCACATTATTATCCTCATCATTTCCTCAGTAACAAGGCTTTCCCCGTCCACCACTGAAATAATAGGCTTCAGCTTATCGTTATACTCGGCTTCCGTATACGTTCTCGCAACAAACCCTACGGCTTTGCGGTTTCCTCTGCCAAAAGGCACAAGCACACGCACTCCGCTTTTCACTTTCTGAGCCAGCTCCTCCGGCACACTATAGCTATACAGTGCGTCAAAGCTGTATGATGCACGGCTTATTGCAACCTTTGCCACGATAAAAACTCCACGCACAGCCGTACACCTCCCCATAAAAAGCCTCGATTATTTTCTGAGGCTTGGATCCTCGATTATTTTGTATTCGCCATTATAAAGCTCGTCAACTGCTGTCTTTACTGGCTTTTCATCAAGCACCAGCTTGTTGTCAAAAGCATCGCTCGTGATCTCTCTTGCTCTCTTTGCAACTGCAATAACTAGAGAATAATAGCTTTCATTGTTCTTCAAAATCTGGCTTACGGCCGGTCTAAGCATCATAATTAAGCACCTCGTCAATTAATTTCTTTGTATCATCATTTTCTGATCTGAATTTATCCGCCTTGCCGTCCTCGGCTTTCACGGAGTTCATAACTGCAACAAAATCTTCCACAGCGTCCTCTAGTCCGTCGTTCATTATCACATAATCATAACCGCCGGCTTTGCCGATCTCACCGGCAGCCTGACTTACACGGTCAGCAATAACATCATCAGACTCAGTTCCACGCTTTCTAAGCCGTCTGTCTATCTCCTTAACAGATGGTGGAAGTATAAACATCAGCACAGCTTCAGGAAAGGCTTTCTTCACCTGAAACGCACCGTTAGTTTCAATTTCAAGTATAACATCTCTGCCCTGCTCAAGATTAGCGAGAACAGGCTTCTTTGGCGTTCCGTAATAATGACCAACATAGCCTGCGTGTTCAAGAAATTCACCGCTGTCTATCATTTTCTTAAAGCTGTCATCGCTTATAAAATGATAATGAACGCCGTCCTTTTCGCCCTCTCTGGGCTTTCTTGTAGTGCAGGATATAGAATAGAACACATCTCTGTTTTTAAAGACCTCTGCAAGTATAGTTCCCTTGCCACAGCCTGAGGGAGCTGATATAACAAACAGCTTTGCATTGTTCTTATACATTGTCATCGTCCTCCTCGTCAACAGCGGCACGTCCGCCTACAGTTTCAGGTGCAACTGCCGACAGCACCACATGGTCGCTGTCCATAATAAGCACCGCTCTTGTTCTTCTGCCGTAGGTGGCGTCTATAAGAGTACCCTTATCCTTAGCTTCCTGAATGATACGCTTTATAGGCGCAGACTCAGGGGAAACTATGGCAATGACCCTTGCGGAGGACACCATATTTCCAAAACCGATATTAATAAGCTGCATATCTCACACCGCCGTTATTCGATATTCTGTATCTGCTCTCTGATCTTTTCGATCTCAGCCTTAAGATCCACCACCATTTTTGTGATAGTGAGGTCGTTAGCCTTTGAGCCGATAGTATTCACCTCACGGTTAAGCTCCTGCACAAGGAAGTCAAGCTTTCTTCCCACAGGCTCGTCCGACTTGATAAGCCCTCTGAACTGTGAGATATGGCTTCTGAGCCTTACTGTTTCCTCGTCTATTGCCACCTTATCGGCGAAAATAGCCACTTCTGTAAGTATCCTCTGCTCGTCTATGTCCTTATCGCCGAGAGTTTCCTTTATCTTTGCATAAAGTCTTTCTCTGTAGCTTTCAGTAACGCTAGGTGACTGATCTTCTATCTTGCCCACAGTTTCCTCGATATAATCAAGTCTGCCGCTGATATCGTCATACATCTTGACGCCCTCAGTTTCACGCATCTGAACAAATCTGTCCAACGCCACCTGAGCCACGTCCTTGACCTCGTTCCAGATTACTTCCTCATCATCTGTTTTCTTAACAACTGTGAACACATCAGGAAGCTTCATGATATGTGACAGTGTTATATCGTCATCAAGGTCAAGCTCGTCAGCCGCACCTCTCAGTGCGTCAAGATAGCCCTTTGCAACAGCCTTGTTAAGCTCTATCTCAGCGTCAGTACCCTCCTGATTATAGATAGAAACAGACGCCTCTACCTTGCCACGGGAGATACCGCTTTTAAGAAAGCCTTTCAGCTTTTCATCAAGATAGCCGTAGGCTCTCGGAGTTCTCGAAGTAAATTCATAATATCTGTGGTTTACAGAGCGTATCTCAACGATTATCTCTCTGCCGTTTGCCACGATATGCTCTCTGCCGAAACCGGTCATGCTTTTTATCATAGCATACCCGTCCTTTCATATATTAATATTTATGTTATCCGCTTGGTACTTAACATAGTACATCAAATTATATTATAACATCAAGCTCCGTAAATAGCAATAGTTTTTCACATTTATTTAAAATTATATTTACTTAAAATTTATATATTCTGAAATATGTCCAACAGTGACGAGCCGATATAGATATGAGGGTATTTTTCAAAATCCTCTTTAGTAGTAGAGCCAGTTGTTACTCCTGAAAAATCCACACCTGAATTGAGTGCAGTTTCAGCGTCGATGTAGCTGTCGCCTATATAAAGCACGTCCGATTTATCCGCACCAAAACGCTCTATTATCAGGTCAAGTCCCTGCGGGTCAGGCTTTGCCCTTGTGACGTCCTCACCGCCAACTATGATATCCACAGGCAAAGAGCCTGCCTGCTCATTGAAAGTATTGACTATCCTATAGCGATATTTCGTGGAAACTATGCCGACTTTTACCCCTGCGTTCTGCAAGGTCTGTAAGAGTGCGATAGTATCGTCATAAAAATATGTTTTCTTCACCATTACTTCGTCTGCCTTTTTTACATAAGCCTTGCGCATATCCTCGCGCTGAGGATTGTCGGGCATATCTGTCAGCAGGTCGAAAGCGTCAACAAGCGTCATGCCTATGGTGTTGTAGATAGTCCTGTCGTCCTTTGGCGGATAACCAAACTCTTTCAAAACGTGCTTAAAACACTCCAGAATACCCTCGGAAGAGTCTGCAAGAGTAAGGTCAAAATCGAAAACAAAATATTTGTATTTGCTCATAATAAACTCCTTTTCAAACAGCAAGGGCAACCCTTTGCGGATTGCCCTGTATTTTATTCAACTGTAACTGATTTTGCAAGATTTCTCGGCTTATCAACGTCATTGCCTCTGAGAACTGAGGTATAGTAAGCGATAAGCTGCAAAGGAACCACTGTCAGCATAGGCATGAGCAGATCGTCTATTGTCGGCAGACCGATCTTATAATCAGCTACCTCGTCGTCAACGTTGATATATCCGTGAGTAACAAGAACAACGTATGCTCCTCTTGCCTTGACCTCCTTGACGTTGCTTATGGTCTTGTCAAGAAGCTCTCTTTGTGTTGCAACTGCGATAACAGGCATATTGTTTGTTACCAGTGAGATAGTGCCATGCTTAAGCTCGCCTGCGGCATATGACTCAGAGTGGATATATGATATCTCCTTAAGCTTCAGTGAGCCTTCCATAGAAAGTGCATAGTCAAGACCTCTGCCGATATAAAGAAGATTTTCCTTGTTTACAAGCTGAGAAGCAACATACTGACAATTATCAGGTGTTTTAAGGACAACTTCAAGCATATTAGGAACATTCTGAAGCTCTGCTGTAAGTCTCATGCACTCCTCTTTTGAGATAGCTCCGTGAGCGTATGCTATAGCAAAACTCAGCAGATAGAATACAGAAAGCTGAACGATATATGCCTTTGTGGAAGCTACAGATATCTCAGGGCCTGCATGGGTGTAAAGCACCATATCAGACTCTCTTGCGATAGACGAGCCTTTTACGTTTACGATAGAAAGTGTTTCAGCACCCCTCTCCTTAGCCATTCTAAGGGCTGCGAGAGTATCGGCTGTTTCTCCTGACTGTGAAACAAGAATAACAAGATCTCCCTTTGCAATGATAGGATCTCTGTATCTGAACTCAGAAGCCATATCCACTGTAACAGGTACCCTGCCAATCTTTTCAAGCACATACTTGCCCACAAGACCTGCGTGCATAGCAGTACCGCAGGCAACAACGAAGATGTTGTTATAGCCCTTGAGTCTGTCATATGTAAGACCACACTCTTCAAGGTTTGGCATACCGTCAACTATTCTTGGTGTGATAGTTGTTTTTATAGCTGTTGGCTGTTCGTGAATCTCTTTGAGCATAAAGTGAGCATATCCGCCCTTCTCAGCGGCTTCCATATCAAAGTCAGCAACGAGCATCTCTTTCTCAACTGGCATTCCATGAACGTCAAAGAACTCCACCTTGCCATCGTCAAGGACAGCTATCTCGTTCTCGTCAAGAAGATAGTAATTCTTCGTATATTTCAGTATTGCAGGCACATCAGAAGCTATAAAAGCTTCGTCCTCGCCAACTGCAACGATAAGAGGAGAATCCTTTCTTACTGCATATATTCTTCTTGGAAAATCCTTGAATATGATACCGAGAGCATATGAACCCTCTATCTCAGCAAGAACCTTCTGTATTGTCGCCATAGGGTCGCCCTCATAATAATAATCAAGAAGCTTTGCAACTGTTTCTGTATCTGTCTGAGATTCAAAGACATATCCCTTTTTCAGCAGAAAATCCTTGATAGTTCTGTAGTTTTCAATGATACCATTATGAACGATAGAAATATTCGCATTTCCGTGAGGGTGTGAATTTATATCAGACGGCTCGCCGTGTGTAGCCCAGCGTGTGTGTCCTATACCGCAAGTACCATTGAGCCAGCCCTCTCTTTTAAGCTTTTCTTCAAGGTCAGCAAGTCTGCCCTTTGTCTTTTTTGTCTTGATAGCATCGTTCTCAAAAACAGCTATTCCTGCTGAGTCATAACCTCTGTATTCAAGCTTTGACAGTGAGTCAAGCAGCACCTTTGTACAATCCTTTTTTCCCACATAGCCTACTATTCCGCACATGTATAAGCAACTCCTTTCATTCTCATTTGTTAAAAATCACTAAATTTCTTATATTTTTCCAAACCATATCCACATAAATATAATATATCATAGCATATTTTGCATGAAAAAGCAATAGCAAATGCAAAAATTAGCGAAAAGTACTGTTAATCTTACAAAAAATATGTTATAATTAGTTTGGTAAAACTAAAACGCTAAAGCTTATCATAATATAATATTTTTACAGGAGGTCAACTATGTCAAAGGTAACAGAACTTAAAGACAAATTCGTTGAGATCTACACGGAAAACATAAAGCGCCCGGGTTCGGAAAAGCTGCTCAATTATCTGCTTTCAGAAAACAGCGACTTCTTTGTTGCACCTGCTTCTACAAGATACCACGGAGCATACGAGGGTGGCTTGTGCGAACACAGCATACACGTTTATGAGTGCCTGAAAAGCTATCTGGAGCGTGAGCGTGTAAAGGAAGATTACAACATGGAATACTCTGACGAGAGCATTGCTATCGTTTCACTGCTTCACGACATCTGCAAGGTAAATCTTTACAGAGTAAGCTACCGCAATGCCAAGAACGAACAGGGCGTGTGGGAGAAAGTCCCATACTATGAATTTCACGAAACACTGCCATATGGTCACGGTGAAAAGTCGGTCTACATAGTAAGCAGCTATATGCGACTGACCCGTGAGGAAGCCATGGCTATACGCTGGCACATGGGCTTTTCAGGAGAAGAAAACAAGAACAGTATCGGTCTTGCCCTTGAAATGTATCCTCTCGCACTGGCGACCCACATTGCAGATATGGAATCTACATTTTGTATAGAAGGCGGCAAGGCGTGAGGATACTTATAGACGCTGACGGCTGTCCTGTTACGAATATCGCAGTTTCTATAAGCAAAAGCCATGGGCTTGAATGTATCATAGTTTGCGACAGCTCACATATTTTCAGCTCTGACTATGCACAGGTGATAACTGTCGACAAGGGTGCAGACAGTGCAGACATGAAGCTTGTGAACATCCCTCTAAAGGGCGATATTGCCGTGACGCAGGACTATGGGCTTGCGGCAATGTGTCTTGCAAGAAACGTCCTTGCTTTGGACCAGAACGGCAGGATATATGACAGCTCCAACATTGACGCACTGCTTCTATCAAGACATACTGCAAAGAAGATACGCAGAAGCGGCGGCAGGCTCAAAGGTCCGCCAAAGCGCACCAAACAGCAGGACGAGGATTTCAGGGTGGCTCTTACCAAACTAATCGAAGATAATATTAACTTTATGTAAAATATGCACAAAATATATAGAATTTCATAGAAAATTGTGTTACAATCAAACTGTAGTTTTATAGAAAAGAGGTTTTCACAATGAACATAGACAAGATTTTGAAGGAACTCACACTTGAAGAAAAAGCTTCATTGTGCTCAGGCTCTGACTTCTGGCACACTGAGGAAATAAAAAGGCTGGATATACCAAGCATAATGGTGTCTGACGGCCCTCACGGACTTAGAAAAATGCGTGATGATACAGACAATCCTAACGAAGCTATCAAGGCAGTATGCTTCCCATGTGCCTGCGCACTTGCCTGCTCTTTTGACAGAAAGCTGCTTACAACTCTCGGCAAGGCTCTTGGCGAGGAGTGTCAGGCTGAGGACGTTTCCGTTATACTTGGCCCTGGCTGTAACATAAAGCGTTCACCACTTTGCGGCAGAAACTTTGAATACTTCTCAGAAGACCCTTATCTTGCTTCACAGCTTGCCACAGCACACATAAAGGGCGTTCAGAGCAAGGGCGTAGGAACTTCCCTTAAACACTTTGCCATGAACAATCAGGAAACAAGACGTATGAGCTATTCTGCTAACGTTGATGAGAGAACGTTCCATGAGATATATTTAAGTGCCTTTGAAACACCAGTCAAGGAAGCAAAGCCATGGACAGTGATGTGTTCATACAACCGCATAAACGGTGAATATTCCTCGCAGAACAAGCTTCTGCTCACTGATATACTCAGAAACGAATGGGGCTATGATGGACTTGTAGTTAGTGATTGGGGCGCAGTTGATGACAGACCTCTTGGCATTGCCGCAGGTCTTGACCTTGAGATGCCTACCAGCAACGGCAAGAATGACGAGCTTATCATAGAAGCCGTAAACAACGGCTCACTTTCAATGAAAGACCTTGACAAGGCTGTGAGAAACGTGCTTACGCTTATTCAGAAAGCCGAGGACGGCTATGCCCCTGCAACAAAGTGGGATAAAGAAAAACAGCATGAACTTGCAGGCAAGATAGAGTCCGAATGTGCGGTACTGCTCAAAAATGATGATAAGATACTGCCGCTTGACAAGTCTGCAAAGATAGCTTTCATTGGCGAATTTGCCGACAAGCCACGTTATCAGGGTGGTGGAAGCTCTCACATAAATTCATTTAAGGTAACATCTGCTCTTGAAGCTGTCAAGGGCATGGATAATATCACATACGCACAGGGCTTCGTCACCGACCGTGACGAAACTGTTGACGAGCTTCTCAATGAAGCTGTGGAGCTTGCCAAGAACAGCGATGTTGCCGTTATCTTCGCAGGTCTGCCCGAAAGCTTTGAATCTGAGGGCTTTGACAGAAAGCATATGAGAATGCCTGATTGTCAGCTCAAGCTTATTGATGAAGTTGCTAAGGTAAATGAAAACGTTGTTATCGTTCTCCACAACGGCTCGGCTGTTGAAATGCCGTTTGCAGATAAGGTGAAGGGCATACTTGAAATGTATCTTGGCGGACAGAACGTCGGCACTGCTGAAAAGGCTCTGCTTTTTGGCGAAGCTAACCCTAGCGGAAAGCTTGCGGAAACTTTCCCTGAAAAGCTTTCACATAATCCGTCTTATCTTAATTTCCCGGGAAATATGGACGATGTTGACTATGCCGAGGGTATTTTCGTGGGCTACAGATATTATGATGAAAAGGGCATAAAGCCACTGTTCCCATTTGGTCACGGACTTTCATACACAACCTTTGAATACAGCAATCTTACTGTTTCAGAAAACGAGATAAAAGACGACAAGACCCTGACGGTCATGGTGGACGTAACAAACACAGGCGACAGAGACGGTATGGAGATCGTTCAGCTTTACGTTTCTGACAAGGAAAGCTCAGTGCGCAGACCTGCCCGTGAGCTTAAGGGCTTTGAAAAGCTTTTCCTTAAAGCCGGCGAGACCAAAAAGGCCGTGTTCCACCTTGATAAGCGTTCATTTGCATACTACGAGCCTGATATACACGATTGGTTCGTTGAATACGGTGAGTTTATTATCGAGGCAGGCTCTTCTTCAAGAGATATCAGACTTTCGACTTCTGTTTATGTATCTTCCGATACAAAACTCCCAGTGCATTTCACCTTGAACACCACCTGTGGCGAGATAAATTCTATCCCAGAGGGCAGAGCTATGTTCGAGGACATTTTAAGCAAAATAGACTGCGGTTTTGGCGACACGGCTTCCGACGATCTTGGCGCTTCTGCAAAGGAAATGATGGAAGCAATGATAAGAGATATGCCACTGAGAACCCTTGTTACATTTACAAATGTTCCAGACATCACAAGAGCGAAGATGTCAGAAATGGTGGAAAATCTCAACGAAATGCTTGCAGAAAAATAATCAATTATGGACAGCAAGTTAGACAGCAACAAAGACGAAAAATCGAATGTGACAGAAAATGATGCTACAAAAGCAAAAACAAGCAGAATAAAACTTTTTGTAGGCGTTATCGCAGTTGCGATCGCCATTACTACAGCGATCGCTTCTGCACTTGTTAACAGACCACAGCGTGATGATGTGGTGATACTTACACCGCCTGCTAACAGCTCTCAGGCTGACAAGGTGGACAATTCAGGCAGTGAAAAGGTCATTAGCAAGACTGCAAAGGCACACACCACAAAGAAAACAGTGACATCAAAAGC
The DNA here is from genome assembly GCF_040914135.1 of Ruminococcus sp. RTP21204st1_B2_RTP21204_210225. Classification (NCBI taxonomy): domain Bacteria; kingdom Bacillati; phylum Bacillota; class Clostridia; order Eubacteriales; family Oscillospiraceae; genus Ruminococcus; species Ruminococcus sp. RTP21204st1_B2_RTP21204_210225. The sequence continues at coordinate 19,544 of NZ_JBCPGA010000014.1, forward strand.
CGTCACAAGCAGTATTGCTGAAACCAAAGAGGAATACAGCTTTCCTGCTGACATAAACAAAGCTGACAAGGAAATGCTTATGGCGGTGAGCGGCATAGGCGAGGTAACAGCCGACAGGATAATAGCATATCGTGACAGAGTTGGTGTTATCAGCAACATGGATATGCTTCTTGAAGTAAACGGCATCGGAGACTCTACACTTGCACTTCTCAAAGGCTATTTTTATGTTGACAGTGCAGACTACCATGATATGCCGCAGGAAACGAAAGTCACAGAAACTCAGCCTGTTCAGACAGAAATCTCTGCTGATACTGTAACAGAGCCTACGACCACAGAGGAGCAAACTGTTACAACGGCTGAAACTACTGAGAAAGTCAGGCAGAAAGTGAACATAAACAAGGCTGACGCTCAGGAGATATCAGACAAGCTGCTAATTGATATGGACAAGGCGAATGCTGTCATAGAACTTCGTGAGCTTATATCCTATTACGAAAGCCCTAACGAGCTTCTTTTGTGCAAGGGCTTTACAGAAAAACTTGTTTCCGAGCTTTGGGATTATATTGAAATATAAGTGTATTTTATATATCTGCTACATAAAAAAAGAACTCGTACAATTTCGTGCGAGTCTTTTTTTGCTTAATAACGCCAATGCAAACGGCGAGCCTTATGAATATCAGATCATTTATCCTTTGTTCTTTTTGACACGCTTACGGCAACGGCACCAAGCAGCAGCATTGTCAATGCTGCACCTGCTCCTATGCCTGTGTTAGGTGACTTATCACCGTCTTTGTTTACATTTTGAACTGCTGTCTGTGAACTGTTTTGTAAGCTATCATCTTTTTTACCAGTGCTGTCTGGTGATATATCTGATGAACTTTCAGATGCTTTTGTACCAAGGACATAGAAAGGTGCATCGTCTGTGACAAAGGATATTTCTGCGTCAGACTCTTCACATTTAAGACTGCTTACTGTACCATCACCTTTAACGGAATTTACCTGATCTTTGTCTATGTTTATCGTTACCTTTATTCCATTTGCCGGCAGAATAGAATCTCCGTCAATGTAATAAATATGAAATGCTACGGTGTTTTCAGACTTTTTTCCCATGACGCTGTTTAACCAGTCAAGAGCTTCCTTCTCTGTGACCTGATCCACCACAAGATTTTTATCTTTATCGGCATTCTCGATCTTCACGCTTGTGCCATCTGGAAAATCAATAACAGCATTTCCATCGTCGTCAACAGGCACACTGTTCCATGGAACATCTTCTGTATAGACCGCATAAACATTTCCATTTGCAGTTGTGTTATTATCATCAAGCTTTGCCTCGGCCGCATAAGCACCAGAAGGTATGCTTAATGCAAGCACAAGAGCAAGGAATGAAGTCATTTTTCTCATTGGTCTATTTGACCCCCTATCTGTGTATTCAAGGAAGCCGCACCTGCACTATAATAAGTGTGCGGCTCGTAACCCATGATCTTAAGCTTTATCTTTGTACCGACCTCCGGCGTCTTTGAGAGCGTAACATATTTCACATACTCGTTTGGCTTGATAAGACCCGTTTCTCCAAGCATATTTCCCTGTTCGTCAAACACTCTGAGCTTTATCCAGGCATTGTTGCCCTCAATATTTGTAAGATATACTATTGCCTTATCGCCTTCCATAGTGACGTTTCCGCACACCGCAAAATCATAGCTCATATCATCTCTGTTCGGAGAGCTATAGCCTAAATTTTCCGAAACCTCAGGCTTGCCATGCTGTGCTGTGCTTTCAAAAGGCGGTGGAGTAAATTCTGCACTTTTTTTATCATTTGGACGGCACAATGCAAATATCATCACGCCAATGGTAACTGCAAAACAGACCATAAGCACTGATACGATCAGCTTCCCGTCATTTTTTTGCTTATCCATCATAAGCCCCCTGATATGAATACTTTTTTTAATCACGCTATCGGCACAATCCCAATATCATTGTTTCTTACTACCCTCCATGCTCCATTTGATCCTGTTACATAATAAAGAGTTGTATCAACATGAGTAGAAGCAACCATTACGTTAGTTACTTATTGAATGTCTTCAGAGATCGTTACTGTGATAGTGCCAAGATCTGTATTGTTTGTTTCTATCCCTGCTCCACTTACACTGAAATATGTTGAATCTTTAGGTGCAGCGTCAACAGCAGTGCCTTCGGCTGTTTCCAATAAAATAACATCTTCATCAAACATTCCGTTAAGTCCTTCAACCTTTGATGCAAAATTCATCTGTGCTTTAATAGCCGAATTTGAATGGTTTATTACAGTTATCTCCTTAGGCTCATTCCACCAGCATGCAGACTCTGTGGTATAGCTATGTGTTTCAGGATCCCATACCTTATGTCCGCCAAAGTAGGTAAAATTCATTTCCTCCCACTCAACGTCCACAGACATTGTCGTTGACTTGGAATCAATATAGCTTCCTGTAACCTTGATATTTGTTAGTTCGCTGCCGTCATTTTTTTCTGAATTTACCGCATATGATGTAACCACGCTAGTGCTTGCAAGCACTAATGCAGCGATGATCGCCAATTTGTTTTTCATGATAAATTCCCCCGTTATTTATTTTTCAACAGTGACAGTTATTTTTGCCACCGTATCGACCATTGCTTTTTCACCTGATTGCGGATCATAACTTAAAACTCTGAAATTTGCGTCTGTATAAGTGCCTTCACTAAGTTTGTCCGCCTCGCCCTCAAGCAAAGGAAGCGTTTTAAGCTGATTACCTGGTTTTATAGTACCTGAGCGTGCGATGATCTCACCATTTATCTCAATACAAAGCACGATATCCTGAGTTGAACTGCTTGGATGCTTATAACTAAAATAAGCTGTTTTATCAGAAAGCTTGATATTCACTGTATTTTCGTATTCAAGAGAAATTCCTCCGCCACCCTCAGGCACATCAAGACTTCTGCTGTTGTTCTCCAAAGGTTCAGCATTCTGCTCTGTCTGCTGAGGTGCATAATCAGGTACTAGAGATTTTGTTTCTGACTTTCTGAAAAACACAGCCCAAATCGTAATGCCTATGCAAAACATCATGCCCAGAATAAGTGCAGCTATTATGATCCTTTGTTTTTTTGCTTTGTTCTCATTATTCTCCATCATTATCCTCCTGCTTGTGCATTAGCCAGACATTCCTGCTAAATAGCATTAATGTTCACAATAATCATACATTGTTATTAACAAAAAGTCAACAACATTTGCACAAGTGGTAAAAACAATGCACAAGCGGTAGTTTTTTTGATACATATGGCTTTCATTTTTTTGACAGTCCAACATCTCCGTGACCGTTAAAGTACAACAAAAACGATAGCTCTCATAATAACACCGTTACTTTTTTATTAATAGATAATACTTGAAATCTTCGGGATAATATAGTATAATAATTTTATATGTTGTTATCCTGATAGGAAAACTCAGGCAGAAGGAATGGTGATAGTATGAAAAAAGGAGTTATCTCTGTAAACTCAAATGCAGAGAAAACTATTATCGCAATGACGATATCCGTTGTTCTTGCCATTATTTTTGACGGCAAAAAGAAAAAGCCTGCAAAGCGCAAAAGCTTTGCTCAGCGAGTTTCAAAGCACTATAAAACTATCGACAATATAATGCTTATGACAGTTGCAAAGGACGTCAAGAAAAAAGAGCAGGAACGTGCGGCTCTTAAAAAGAAAAATTCATACAAGACCAAGCTCCGTGACCTTGAGATACAAGACGCTGAGTTTATTGAACTGTAGGTGATATCATGACGGAATATTTCAAGCGTTACCGCAGTTTTGTTGCAAGCTGTCTTGAGGATAAAGACTGCGACTTTGCAAAGCTCCTTGATTATCACAAAGAACATATCGCTTTTTTTCAGCACGAACGGCTGATACATCTTATCGTGACGGTGCTTTTTGCACTTTGTACTGTCATGACGTTCATTGCCATTGCAGTTTGGCAGGTCATGATACTCATACCCCTTGCCATTGCGTTTCTCGTACTGCTTGTGCCTTATATAAAGCACTACTATTTTCTTGAAAATCAGACTCAGCTTCTTTATAAGGACTATGACAAAATATACAGACGAGTACATAATTTTGGACTTGACAACGAGAAAGGCGTGAAATAATGGAGTACACAAAATACACCAAGGAGCAGTGGAAAGGCAGCGTCATAACCTCTCCCCTGCCACCTACTCTCGTTACCTGCGGCAGTATGGACAAACCCAATGTGTTCACAGTTGCGTGGACAGGCATTCTCTGCACTCAGCCGCCTGTTACCTACATCTCCGTCAGACCTGAGAGATATTCCCACGAGCTTATCACTCAAAGCGGTGAGTTCGTCATAAATCTGCCGACCAGAGAGCTCGTGAAAGCTGTAGATTGGTGCGGTGTGAAAACCGGCAGAAAAGTGGATAAGTTCAAGGAAATGCACCTTACCGCAGAACCGTCCGCAAAGGTATCGGCACCTTTGCTGGCCCAGTCTCCTGTGAATATCGAGTGCAAAGTAAGAGAGGTGGTAAGCCTTGGAACACATGATATGTTCATTGCGGACATTGTTGGGCTTGACGTTGCAAAAGAATTGCTTGACGAAAAAGGCAAGCTTTGTCTTGACAAAGCGGGGCTTCTTGCCTACGCTCACGGAGAGTATTACGGTCTTGGCAAAAAGCTTGGCACGTTCGGCTACTCAGTAAAGAAAAAGAAAAACAACAAAAATATCAGAAAAGGAAAATAGAGTTATGAAAAAAATTCTCACAGCCGCAGTTGCGCTGGCTGTATGCTATAGGCTCAGACCTATCAAAGCGTACGCATGGAGCGGCACTACTCACGAGGACATTGTGAAAAAATCACTTGCACTTCTTGAAAAGGAAAAGAAACAAAAGCAGGTGACATTCTATAAAGACTATCACAGCGAGATACTCAAGGGCTGCACACAGCCTGACGAGGAGAACGATATGGACAAAGGTCATGGCAAGCATTATTACTCCTGCGTTAATCCAAAGGGCAAGGAGCTTCCTGAAACTAACGGCTATTACCGCAACCGCTTTGGTGACCTTGCAGTGAGCGCAAGAACTTGCCTCGAAGAAAACTACACCGCCGCAGTATCTCTTTACAAAAGCGGTGACATAAAAAACGCCATGCGTGTTCTCGGCAGAGCCGCACATTTTATTTCAGACATGGGCTGCACTGTTCACGTTGCAAACATGAAATATCAGGACAAGGCAAACAACGTGCATTACGCTTTTGAGAAGCACGTTTCCACCACCTGCACAAGACACACAGCCGACAGCTTCGACAAGCGTCTGCTGAAATACTACGGCAAGGATAACTTTGGCGAGGCTTCAAACAAGCTTGTAAAATACGCAGGCAAGTTCGTTGACACCATTTCTCACCTTGACCCAAGAGCTTTTGATGACGTTGCAAAGAACACTCTACCGGTCACACAGCAGAATGTCACAGCGCTTCTTCTGAAATTCTATGACGATTGCACCGCTGACGCTGGCAATTACATACTTGACGGCAAGGCTTACACTTTCAAAAACGAGATATCGGGACTTATCCTCACTGTTACCCCAAAGGGATTGCAGCTTGAAAAGCCTGACAAGGAGCTTGAACAGAAGCTGACGGTCTGTCTTACAGAGGACGGCACATTCGGTTTGAAGATAGGCGACGGCGGATATGTAAACGCTTCATGCAAAGGCTATGACTATCTGAAAATAGACGGCAAGCCTGTTCAGTTCAGGGTCACTGCGCTGGGAAAAAGACGTTTCAGAATATCCACTGAGTCCACAGACTATGTAAAGGTGCTTGCAAACTCAAAGGGTGGAAAGCTCTCCTTTGCTGACCTTGAGCCTGAAAACTCAGCTCAGATTTGGATACTTAACTAAAGATCACAACACAAAAAAAGGCAGACTCATCGTCTGCCTTTTTTTATTGCAAATTATGTTTGCGTGTTATTATGAAGTTTGTCAACAGGAAATATGCCAAAATATATGCAAACTGATACATTGTCATAAACACAAGTCTTAGGTTGAATGCCACTTCTGTATCAGGCAAGCGTGACGTTGGCATAAAGAGCATATTCCACAGAGAAAGGTCGCCTGCCAGATTGCTTATCATCGAGGATAACATATTGCAAGCGAAGATTATGGCAAAGCCTACAAGAACTTTGTGCTTGAAACAGTTTGAAAGAGAGATAACAAAGTATAAGAATATCTGCAAGCCTGCAAACAGCGTCAGAGTATACAAGCATATCAGAAACGAAGTGAGCGGTTCTTCAGCAAAGCCGTTGCCCAAAGCGTTTATAAAATCTCCCACAGAGTCAAGATACTCTGTTGGGTCGATAAGCAACAGCGAAAGCACAAAAACGATCATGCTTGCCGCCGACCATATAACAGAAGAGATGAACTTTGTGAAAATGTGATAATATGGCTTGACAGGTATTGTCAGCATAAGATAGCCCTCGTCAGTGAAAAGGGTCTTGTGAAAGTTCGTCAGCGATATGGTAAAACCCACAGTGAACAAAGCCCCCACGGCAATACCATAGGCAATGCTCACAACAATGAATATCATCAAAAAATTAGGGCTTTTAACGCTCTCACCGTAACGGAGCATAAGAGAAAATATCAGTGCAACTATCATATATCCCACCACAAGAGGGAAAAACTTTCTTGCCGAGCGTTTAAGCTCATATTTCAAAAGCTTGCCTAACATCTGTACACCTCCCTGAAAAGCTGATCCACAGACTTGCCGGTTTCGTTATGGATAGCGTCAACAGATTTATGCAGCCTTAGCATACCGTTTTGTATCATCACTACGTCGTCAAGGACAGGTTCGATATCTGCAATAAGGTGGGTGGAAATTACCACAGCCGCCCGCTCGTTGTAATTTGAGATTATGGTGTTGAGGATATAATCTCTTGCCGCAGGATCAACGCCTGCAATTGGCTCATCAAGAAGATAAACGTCAGCCTCACGGCTCATAACAAGACAAAGCTGCACCTTTTCTTTTGTGCCCTTTGACATTGTTTTGAACTTTGCCGCAGGGTTTATCCCCAGCCTTTTCATCATATCCTGAGCCTTTACTACATTGAAATTGCTGTAAAAATCCTGAAAAAACCTAAGCATCTCATTTACTTTCATATCGTCAGGTATGAAATTTCTGTCAGGCAGATAGGAAACCACTTTTTTAGTTTCCACGCCAATAGGCATTCCGCATATGAGTATATTACCTGCCGTAGGTTTTATAAGTCCACAGCAAAGCTTGATAAATGTTGTTTTTCCGCTTCCGTTCGGCCCTAGCAGACCGATAATTTTACCCCTCTCCAGCGCAAGGTCAAGATTGCTCAGCGCTGTAAAGCTTCCATACTGCTTTGTAAGCCCATAAGTCTGCAAAACAGTTTCCATGCTGTCCCCTCCTTTGTAGCAAAAAGCAGCAAGACTTTAACACGCCTTGCTGCCGCATTATTATCTTTCTTCACAAATAAGCTTGATCGCAGTTCTTTCCTCACCGTCAATCAAAACGCTTGCAAATGCAGGGATACAAATAAGATCAATGCCCAATGGTGCAAGATAGCCCCTTGCGATCGCTATAGCCTTGATCGCCTGATTGGCTGCGCCTGCGCCCACTGCCTGTACCTCAACTGCACCGCTGTCACGGATAACGCCCGAAACTGCTCCTGCCACCGAATTAGGGACAGACCTTGAAGAAACCTTTAGAATTTCCACTTGAATACCTCCATAAGTAAATTCAAAGAATTTACCCCACTTATTATACACACTATATTATACTACATACATAATAAAATTTCAAGCTTTATTAATACTTTTCGTTATTATCGCTTAATAACACGCTGTATATTTGTTGCTTTTCCCGATTTTTCATCAAATTTTACCACAACTCCGTTTATAAAGCAATCGTTGGTGCTTTCTGAAAACCTCACAGGGGTGCGATATTTGAACTTATTTATGACTATATCACTGTCCACCCCAAGTACGGAAAGCTCAGGGCCTGTCATTCCAACATCGGTGATATAGGCGGTATGTCCGCCTAAGATCGTTTCATCGGCCGTCTGAACATGGGTATGAGTGCCAAGCACAGCGGTGCATCGTTTTTGCAGATAAAAGCCCATAGCCTTTTTCTCAGAAGTTGCCTCCGCATGAAAATCAACGATTATATTAGGCGTATCAATGCTTTCAAGAAGCTTGTCAACATAGTTGAAAGGATTTTCCACTGCTTCCATATACATCGTTCCCATAAGATTTACCACGGCTATCTTATAAGGACACATATCGATATAAGTCACTCCATGACCCATAACGCCCTCAGGGTAATTGGCAGGTCTTAAAAGTTGCTCGTTTGTGTCATAAAGCTCCTCAGCCTCACGTCGTCTGAAAGAATGATTTCCTGTCGTTACAACGTCAGCCCCCATGTTGAGAAGCTGTCTGTAAGACTGCGGTGTGATACCATTGCCCTGAGCAGAATTTTCACCGTTCACCACGGTCACATCTATATCATATTCACGCTTCAGCTTATACATTCTGCTTTCAAGAAAATCGCAGCCGCTTTGTCCCACAACATCTCCGATAAAAAGTAAGTTCATTTGCTATCTCCGTTCTATACTGCATTTTACAGTTACCCTTATTATACACTATCCTTACTGCAAAATCAAGCAGACATCACAAAAAAAATCAGACGCTTTTACACGTCTGATTTTCCATATCAATTATCGTCAACTGAAATATCATCAACTATCTCAGGAGTATCCTGGATTTCTGGTGTTTTATCAGGTTCGCCCATAAACTCGCTTTCTGTAAGCTCGCCATTCATAAGCTTCTCAAATGTTGCACCATCAACCTTTTCATACTTCATAAGATACTTAGCCACAACATGAAGCTTATCCATATGCTCGTTGAGTATCTTTTCAGCGTCAGTAAATGCACTTTCAATAAGAGTTCTTATCTCATTATCGATCTCAGCCGCAACGTTATCAGAGTAGCTTGGCGTATTAGTGTAATCCCTGCCAAGAAATACTTCATGATCGCCCTGACCGTATACAACAGGACCAAGATTGTCACTGAAGCCGTAGCGTGTTACCATGTTTCTAGCTGTGGAAGTAGCTCTCTCAAGGTCATTTGAAGCACCCGTTGAGATATCGTCAAGGATCAGCTTTTCAGCAACACGTCCGCCAAGAAGAACCACGATATTTTCGTACATCTCGTTCTTGCTAACATAAGATTTATCCTTGACAGGCAGGCTCATTGTGAAACCGCCAGCCTGACCTCTAGGTATGATAGATACCTGATGAACTTTATCCTGTGATTTGCTGTAGTATGTGCAAAGCGCATGACCGCCCTCGTGATAAGCGGTAAGCTTCTTTTCGTCCTCTGTGATGACCTTAGACTTTTTCTCAGGACCTGCCACAACCTTTATAGAAGCTTCCTCAAGCTCATCTTTTGTGATAGCCTTTTTATTCTTTCTTGCCGCAAGGAGCGAAGCCTCGTTCACAAGGTTTTCAAGGTCTGCACCTGTAAAGCCTACAGTTGATTTTGCAATAGTTTCAAGGTCAACGTCAGGAGCGAGCGGCTTATTTCTTGTGTGAACTTTCAGTATAGCTTCTCTGCCCTTAACGTCAGGATAGCCCACAAGTATCTGTCGGTCAAATCTGCCCGGACGAAGAAGTGCAGGGTCAAGTATATCACGTCTGTTTGTTGCAGCCATAACAATAACAGAATCGTTATCCTCAAAGCCGTCCATTTCAACAAGAAGCTGGTTAAGGGTCTGCTCACGCTCGTCATGACCGCCGCCAAGGCCTGCGCCTCTCTGTCGACCCACTGCGTCGATCTCGTCTATAAAGATGATAGCAGGAGCGTTTTTCTTAGCCTGCTCAAAAAGATCTCTTACTCTTGAAGCACCGACGCCCACAAACATCTCAACGAAGTCAGAACCTGAGATTGAGAAGAATGGAACTTTTGCTTCGCCTGCAACGGCTCTTGCGAGAAGCGTTTTACCTGTACCCGGAGGGCCGAGGAGCAGAACGCCCTTAGGTATTCTCGCACCGATCTCGGTATACTTCTTATTATCACGGAGAAAATCAACGATCTCCTTAAGTTCTTCCTTTTCCTCGTCTGCACCCGCAACATCATCAAAGGTAGCTTTCTTGCTGCTTGGTGCCATTTTGGCATTTGTTTTTCCGAAAGACGACATCTTTCCGCCGCCTGCATTCTTCATCATGAACACAAAGAAGAATATCATAACGCCAAGCATAAGCAGCGTCGGTATCAGATTGAGCCAGAAGCTGTTATCCGATATCGGTATAAGATTATACTGCAAAGGATCGTCTGGATTTTCAGTATTATATTTCTTACGATAGTTCTCAGCATCCTCACCGCCAAGGACTTCATTTGCAAACAGTGAAACATTTGGAACTGTATAACTATATACCTTATCCTCGCCCTTGAGCTTATACTTAAGCTGTCCGGAGCCAAGATCAAGCTCAAACTGTGACACGTTCAGGCTGTCAAACTGTTCCATTATCTCCGAATATTTTTTGTCGGAAGATTTTGTGCTCATGCTTGTTAGCATATAGACCAATCCGCAGATTATGGCAACCGATACCAGCAGATAGATCAACAGGGTCTTTCCATTATTATTGTTTTTCAATCGATCACAACCTTTTGTTCTGTATTATATTTGGCTCCTTATTCGGAAACTATACCGATAAAAGGAAGATTTCTATATCTCTCATCATAATCAAGACCACAGCCAACAACGAATTTGTCCTCGATCTCATAGCATTTGAAATCAGGTGTTATGTCTGCAACACGTCTTGACGGCTTATCAAGCATAACAGCTATCTTAACACTTGGCGCACCCATTGACGCAAACTTCTTTTTTAACTCGCAAAGCGTTCTTCCTGTGTCGAGAATATCCTCAACCAATAAAACGTCCCACTCTCTCAGGTCAAGACCCATAAAATCATGATCTCCTGAAATTGAAACATTTCCTGTTGAGCTTGTGCCAACATAACTCTTTGCAGTAATAAAAGCGATCTGCATATCGTTGTCGATACTTCTTACAAGATCAGCAGTAAACACGAACGCTCCCTTAAGAACGCACACAACAAGAAGCTTTTTTCCTTTATACTCTTCAGTTATCTCTGCTCCAAGCTTTTTCACAGACAATGCAAGCTCTTCCTCAGAATAAAGAACCGATATATTGTTCATTAACTAACAACCTCTCTGATTATATATTATCAATGTGACAGAAAAGTGAAAAAATACAAGTTCACACAAAAAACTTTTCAGCTTAGGGTGATATTCATCTCACTTTATGGTAAAAGCCAATATTTTAACGGTTTCAGAGTCTATCTTCACCCTTTCAGCCGCACCGCTTCCTTCAACGAAAACAACGCCCTGACTATCTTTTAGGATAACGGCACTGCTCCTGTCCTCAAGTCTGAAGTACTTGTTCACCAGCTTTCGCACATCGCTGTCAAAATCTCTGTTCACAAGGCGTATCTTCTCGCCCTCTCTGCGATTTTCGACAACAATCTCACCCTTTATTTTATCATAATCCAGACAACAATTTGCAAACTTTTTATGAACATTTGCGATTTTTCCGTCAAAAGGATAGATTTTGAACTCTATCTCCCTGTTGCCGAACTGATAAACGCCCTCGCCGCTTACATTAACGCTCCTGATAGTGCTGTTTTCAAGCATCTCGCCCTTTACAAAGCTGAGCACACCTTTTGAGCAGACCGCAAAAACTCCGCCCTTGACGTTCGCCTTGCCAACGTCAAGTATCAGCCTGTCGATATCCTCGATACTGTCATGGCTCACAGTAAGCCCCTCTTTCTCAAGAATGTGCATTATTGCACGTCGGCGTACACTTTCGTGGAGCTGTCTTAGACACAATGCGTCATAGCCCTTTGGCAAGACCGCTTTCTCAAAGGCTTCAAGCCCCTGACTTTCAAGATAGTCACTGTCTGTTCTAAGCCTGTCAGCTGTCATGGAATATGAGCCAAAAAGCGAACTATTAAGCTCCGCAAGCCTTGGCACAACAAGGTGGCGAATCTTATTTCTGGTATAATCGTCAGTAAGATTTGTGGAGTCAGTAACAAAGTCCTGTCCTCTCTCTTTGAGAAAGTCCTCTATTTCCTGACGAGTACAATTTATAAGCGGTCTTATGATATTTCCCCTCACAGGCGGTATTCCGCAAATACCTTTCAGACCTGTACCTCTTGCGAGGTTGAATATGGCAGTTTCAAGACAATCCGAAAGACTGTGTGCTGTGCATATCTTGTCTGCACCGATACTGTCGAAAAAGTCATATCTAAGCTTTCTTGCCCCCTCCTCAGTGGATACAGAATGTTCCTTGCAATAGCCCACAACATCGGCATGAAACACCTTCAGCTCGACCCCAAGCTTCTCGCAAAGCTTTTCACAAAAATGCTGATCTCTGTCGCTTTCCTCCCCACGGAGGTGGTGATTGACATGACAAGCGCACACATCATAGCCCAGCTCATATAAACACAAAAGGAGCGTAACGCTGTCGGCACCTCCTGAGAGGCACACAAGCAAGCGTTCGCTCTTATTTGCCATATTAAATTTCTCTATGGTAGAAGCTACCTTTTTAAGAAAATTATTCATCATCTCTCCTGAAATCAAGACCTCTGAACAGGGTATATTCGCCTATCCAGCCAAGCTGCACCTTATCTGTCTGTCCGTGACGGTTTTTCGCAACTATACACTCAGCCACCGACTTGTCGCCCTCATCGCTGTAGTAAGCGTCACGATAGAGGAACATGATGATATCAGCGTCCTGCTCGATAGAACCTGATTCTCGCAGGTCTGAAAGGATAGGTCTTTTATCGTCACGCTTCTCTGAGCTACGGGAAAGCTGTGAAAGTGCGATAACAGGCACATTAAGCTCCTTAGCCATAAGCTTCAAGGAACGTGTTATCTCAGACACCGCCTCAACACGGCTGGCGTTTTTATTTGCTGATTGCATGAGCTGTATGTAGTCGATGACCACAAGTCCAAGATTTCTCATTCTTCTGAGCTTTGCTTTCATCTGCGGCACTGTACAGCCTGCACCGTCATCAAAATATATAGGAAGCTGTGACAGCGTATCTGCCGCACCTGCTATCTTCTCCCAATCGGAAGGCTCAAGATTGCCCGACCTAAGCAGGGTATTATTAACAAGTGCCTCTGAAGCGAGCATACGGGACACGAGCTGTTCCTTACCCATTTCGAGAGAGAATATAACAACGTCACGCTTTGTCGCCTTGCAGGTATTCACCGCAATATTAAGTGCAAATGCAGATTTTCCCATTGCAGGACGTGCAGCGATAATGATAAGGTCAGTTCTGTTAAGACCTGTTGTGATTGCGTCAAGCTGACCAAAGCCTGTCTTTGCGCCAAGATGTTCACCTGCGTCAGGACCTGATATCTCCTGCAAATGCTCGAATGTATCAACGATAACGTCGCTTATTCGTGTAAGGCCCTGAACATCTCTGCCCTGTCTTATCTCAAATATAGACTGCTCGGCAGCGTCAAGCTGCGTCTGAGAATCCTCACCGCCGTCATACGCCTTTTCAAGAATCTGATTAGCGGCATTTATAAGCGACCTTACCCTTGCTTTTTCCTCGATTATCTTGCAATAGCTCTCGATATTATCCGTTGACGGCACCATTTCCATAATACCAAGAAGATAATTCTTAGCCATTGCAGACGTTTCAAAAACACCCATTGTGACGGCTTCATTAATTACCGTGATAAGGTCCTCTTTGCTGCCTGTGGTGAACATTCTCATTATTATGGAGAAAAGCTGTTGATGCTGTGGACGATAAAAGCTTTCAGGCTTTAGTATCTCAATGACCTTCGGAAGCACCGAAGGATCACGAAGAACTCCTCCCAGAACGGCTTCCTCAGCCTCCTGAGAAAAAGGCAGCTCCCTGCCAAGGGTCGCTCCTGTGGTAAGCCCACGGAAATTATCAGCCATGATTACTCCTCAACGACCTTTACTTTAATGCTGCATGATACGCCATGAGTAAGCTTTATCTGTGCAGTATAGTCACCGAAAGCCTTTATCTCGGCTGTAAGATTTATCTTCTTCTTCTCGATAACAACGCCATACTGAGCCTTGAGGCAATCTGAAATAACGTTTGCTGTAACTGCGCCAAAGAGCTTTCCGCCCTGACCTGCCTTAGCCTTTACCAGAACTTCCTTATCCTTTATTTTCTCTGCGATAGCTTTATTGTCGGCTGTTTCAACATCTATCTTGTGCTGAGCGGAAGCCTTTTTGCCTGCAAGGTCATTAAGGTTTTTAGCTGTAGCTTCAAGTGCAAGACCCTTTCCGATAAGAAAATTTCTTGCATATCCGTCTGCAACGTTGATGATATCTCCCTGCTTGCCTGAACCCTTTACATCTTTTAACAAAATAACTTTCATATTATTCACTCTGCCTTTCTTTTTTTATTCCTGCGAATTATTTTCCCAGTATTCGTCAATGGCGTCTGCAAGGCGCTTTCTCGCCTCATTCATTGAACAGTTGAGCTGAGTTGCCGCCATAGTAAGATGACCGCCGCCACCCAAAGACTCCATGACGATCTGCACATTACAAGCACCCATGCTTCGTGCAGAGATATTTATCACACCGTTCGTTTCATAGATAACGAACGAAGCTTTTACGCCTGTTATACCAAGCAGCTCGTCTGCCGCCTGTGAAGCCGCTATCCTTATTTCAGAGAAGCTTTCCTCTGTATAAGCCACTGCACACTCTTTATAAAGGTGAGCACTGTTTATAAGCGACGATTTTTGATGATAAGTCTCGATAGAGTTTGCAAAAAGCTTTTTGACAGCTATGGTATCAGCGCCCTTTTTCTTCAAAAATGCTGCCGCTTCAAAAGTGCTTACGCCTGTTTTCATAATGAAATTCTTTGTATCCAGCATTATTCCCGCAAGCAGAGCTTCCGCCGCATGGACTGTGATGTTGGAATCCTCACCGAAATACTCGATAAGAGCGGTCACAAGCTCGCAGGCTGATGACGCATTCGGCTCTAAGAACGACATGATAGTCGGCTCGATTCCGTTCACCATTCTTCTGTGGTGGTCGATAACTACCACATTTTTCGCCCTTGCAAGTATCTCCTTTGACTCCACCAGTGCAGGGTTATGGGTATCAGTTACCACAAGAAGCGTGTTATCGTCAAGTCTTTCAAGACCCTCCTGAGGGGTTATGTAATAATGCTCCGACTCGTTTTCGTTTATATAATTTATAAGCGTTTTCGACAAATTCTGCTCAGGGTCTACCACAACGTAAGCTTCTTTTACCATGTTTCTGATAGCACAGCAGAAGCCTGTTGCAGAGCCTACGCTGTCAAGGTCGCCAAATCGGTGACCCATTATAAGCACCTTATCGTGGTTGCAGATAAGCTCCAGCATAGCCTTTGCCACCATACGGATACGGGTCTTATTGTTCTTGTCAGGTGCAGAAGAAATGCCGCCGAAGAACTTGAACTCACCGTCCTCCTTGACAGCCGCCTGATCTCCGCCACGTCCAAGGCACATTTCTAGAGCCTGCTTTGCAAACTTCTCGCTCTCCGCAAGGTTTGCACCATCTCTGCCCACACCTATGGACAATGTAAGGTTAGAACGCTCGCCAACGGCTATTTTTCTTGCCTGCTCGAGTATCTTAAATCTCTGCTCGATTATAGGTGCAAGGTGGCGTTCCTCCATATAAACATAGAACTTGTCGCTTGCTACCTTTTTTGATACCGCAGTGGTATTCTCCAAAAATTCCTCTATGAGCTTTTCTATCTCAACAACAACGTGAGCTTTTTCGCTCTCTCTGATATTTGACATAAGCTCGTCAAAGTTATCTATAGTTATGATTATTACCGCCTTGTGGGACATTCTGAACTCATATTCAAGCTCCACATAATCGGTAACGTCATTGAAATAGACCATTGAAAGCTCACCGTTCACATCGGTGTGTATAGCCTTCGCCTTATAAAAATGGGCGTTTATGCACACAAGGTCGCCGTCAGAGGAATATATCTTGTCCATATCAATGTTCATAAGCTCAGTGAGGTCAATGCCGTAAGCCTCTTCCTCAGAGTAGACCTGTCTGCCAAAAAGTCTGTTATACCACACGATGACGTTTTCGCTGTCGATTATTATAGCAGGAGCAGGAAAATTCAGGAGAGAATCTCTCTCCGTCTTTGAGATCATCGTGGAAAGCTTTGCCACATACTTGCGAGTGTGATTGTGGAAAACCACTTCTTCAAGCACCCACAATACAGCCGCCGCCACAGACACTAGGATAAGCACACTGCCCGACTCTCTGTGAGACGGAGTAGAATGCAGCATAAAAGCGCCTATAAGTGACGAAAGCATGGTAACGCACACTGTTATTCTTATTATGATCTGTAATCCGTTGTTACTTTTCATTTTAAAGCTCCTGCATTTCTATAAACAGCCGCACTGTTGTCAGGCGGTCATAATTCCATTATTATCGGCAAAATCATAGGACTTCTCTTTGTCTTTGTGAAGATAAAGTCCGAAAGATTGTCCTTCATTCTGCCCTTTATGGTATTCCAATCCTTCATATTCCTGTCAAGACAATCCTGAAGTGTTTCGGTAAGAAGCTTCTGAGCTTCGGTCATAAGCTCCTCGCTCTCTCTTACATACACAAAGCCTCTTGAAACCACATCAGGCCCTGCAAGGATATCTCCCGAAGCCCTGTCGATAGTTGCCACGGCAATGATAAGTCCGTCCTGAGCAAGATGTTTTCTGTCACGGAGAACTATTGCGCCAACGTCGCCAACGCCAAGACCGTCCACAAGCACCTTGCCCGCAGGCACTTGTCCTGTTATCTTCATGTCAACGCCGTCTGTTTCGATAACGTTGCCTATATCAGCAATGATTATATTGCTCTCAGGGATTCCCACAGAAAGCGCCGTATCTCTGTGCTTCATAAGATGTTTATACTCACCGTGTACAGGGATAAAGAATTTTGGCTTTGTGATAGAAAGCAACAATTTCTGCTCTTCCTGACAAGCGTGTCCTGAAACGTGCACCTCGTACATTGACTCATATATTACCTCTGCACCCAATCTCATAAGGTCGTTTACTACCTTTGTGACATACTTTTCATTGCCAGGGATAGGATTAGCCGAGATTATGATAAAGTCCATAGGAGTGATAGTAACATTCCTATGCTCGTTTGCCGACATTCTTGTAAGCGCCGACATAGGCTCGCCCTGACTTCCCGTTGTGACGATGACCATTTTTTCAGGTGCATATCTCGATATAGTGTCGATATCCACAAGCACACCGTCAGGCACTTTAAGATAGCCAAGCTCGATGCCCTTTGAGATAACATTCACCATACTTCTGCCTGACACAGCCACTTTTCTGCCGTGTGTGACAGCGTTATTTATTATCTGCTGAACTCTGTGAACGTTTGAAGCGAAAGTAGCAATGATTATCCTCTTGCCCTCAGCCTTGTTGAAAAGCTTCACAAAGCTTTCGCCAACCTTGCGCTCGCTCATGGTATAGCCAGGTCTTTCAGCGTTTGTAGAGTCAGCCATAAGAGCCAAAACGCCCTTGTTTCCAAGCTCTGCAAATCTAGGCAGGTCGATTATACCGCCCTCGATAGGTGTATAGTCTACCTTGAAGTCACCGGTATGGATAAGCACACCAGCAGGGGTATGGATAGCCATTCCCACGGCATCAGGGATAGAGTGATTTACTCTTATAAACTCCACCGCCATACAGCCAAGCTTAACTGTCTGTCTTGGCGTTACAACGTTGAGTTTTACAGTTCCTAGAAGCCCATGCTCTTTCAGCTTGCCCTCGACAAGACCCAGCGTCAGCCTTGTGCCGTAAACAGGCACGTTGAATTTTTTCAGAAAATACGGCAGACCGCCTATATGATCCTCATGACCATGTGTAAGCACAACGCCCCTGAGCTTTTCCTGATTTTTCTCGACGTATGAGAAATCAGGGATAACAATATCAACGCCCGGCATTTCACTGTCAGGGAAAGCCAATCCACAGTCTATAACGAACATATCGTTTGAACACTCGATAACAGTGAAATTCTTGCCTATCTCGTTAAGACCGCCAAGAGGGATTATCTTCACAGGCGTTCTTCTTACAGGCTCTTTCACTCTGTTCGCCGCAGGTCTTGGACGTCTTTGCTGAGTATTCTGCGGTTTTCTCTGTGGAGTTTCATTTCTCGGCTGAAGTGTTTTTTTCACACTGCCCGAAGCTCTCTGACTTTTTACACGGTCAAGCTCTTTTGAAGCCTGAGCCAGAGGTATCTCGCTCTTGTTCTGTTTTTTTCTAAAAAAACGTTTTTGTGTAGGATTTTTTACTGTGTTGTTCTTTTCGTTCATAAAATAATGTACTTTGCCCTGCTGTACTCCGCTTTTAAGCCTTCAAAGGCACAAAATGCCGCAAAAAAGCAACACAAACATACGGCAGGAGCAATTATCTCCTTCCTGCTGCATTTTATCATGCTCAAATAATATTCGATTTTTCCGTTTAGATTCAATATACCGCTGCGTTTGGGCTTTATTATCATGTGCTGTCAAAAACGCTTAAAGCCTCAAAGAAAGACAAAATGGTGTGATGAACGCAGTTTAAATACAGCGGCATGAGCCGCCTTTGTCCGAACAAAAATATCTGATTATATTGTACTCCATTTTCGTCTCAATGTCAATAGCAATTTATTACATTTATCTAAATATGCCCTTTATCCTGCTTGTTATATCCTCGCAAAAGGCAGCCGCCTGCTCGCAGCTCACGCTTTCTGCAAACACTGTTATACCTTTTTTATCCCTCAGCGGTCTGATAACTGCGTGTGTCTTGCCCATTGTTATCTCTCCCTCTACCGAACAGCCAAGCTCTGAAAATATCTTTTCCTTGTTTTCACGGCTCATTGTTATGCCCACAAATCGGCTTGAAGTGTATGCGTCAGGCACATCACAGAGAGCTTTTTGTAGCGTTATCCCCTGCTCTGACAGATAAGACGTTACCGCTGACGCAAGGTAAAGTCCGTCATAGGCAAACATATTATGGGTTGAAACGGCAACGTCCTTTGCTATGTCAGCATTGTTTTCGTATCGGTAAAGCCTGCCACAGTGGACTTCAGCAGTGGCATCGGCATTAGAGGGGAAATTCTCAGGCAATGCCACCGCAAGCCCCTTTTCAAAGCACACCCCTGCATACATTGCCACCAGCTTTTCCCACATGACATAGCTTGTTTTCTCACTGTAAGCTGATACTTTTGTGCCGTCTGCGGAAAGATTGAATATTATACGCTCACCGTCTATATCGTTCCTGCCGTGAAAGAGTCTGTCGGCAAGGGTCGCCTTTTTAACATCATATGTGCGGATATCAACATTTACGCCTTTAAATCGGTCAGGGAGTATTTTTTCAAGCTCTGCGACGTATATCTCCCTCACCGCTGAAAAATCTGTCACACAACCCGTCTGAGAAAGCCCCACACTGCGATAAGCTCTGTCGTCAGCTATGCTTCCAATGCGGTCAAGAAGCTTTTCATCAGGCAACATTCCTCCAGCCGAAATAAGCCTTGCATGACCTGAAATGTTTGCGCCTATGAGTATGCCGAACTCTCCGCCAAATCTGTTCACAGCATAAGAAAGCTCCGAAATGCCTGCTCTGCCTATACTGTACACGTTCACTCCAGCCTGACATATGCCGCAGTCAAGGGCTTGTTTAAGCAAAAGGCTTTCGTCAGAGCCATAGGCTGTCACTATACTTCTCCCTTTTTTTGCAGCGCTTGCGACACAAAGTCCAAAAAGCATAGCCTTTTGCGCTGTGGCTTCACCGCCCCACAAACTGCACTCGCCGTTTTCGTCTATGACAAGTCGGCTGTCAGATGATCTTTTCACGTTTTCATAAAGCCTTGCGCCCTCTTCAACATTTTTTCCAGACCATATGCCCACTCCTTTTTCAATGACGGCTTCACTTGCGATATGAGCCTTTTCGCCTATGACAGAATATTCACCGCACTTCACACCGCTGTCAAGGACAGCCCCACGGCATACCACTGCACTGTTTATATCACAGCGTTCAGATATCACCGAGCCTATGCCAACATATCCGTTCACCTTGCCGCCCTTTACAACAGCGTTATTGTCTATGACGCTTCCGCTTTCTATGACCGACCCTGACATGACAGAAACGTTCTCTCCTATATAAACAGGCTCACCTATTGCCGCACCGCTGAAATTATTTTCTGTCAGCCTTTGTGACATATTTTCGTTGTAAAGCATATGCCTTTGACAATCAAGAAAAGCCTCAGGCGTGGTTATCCTTTTATAATATCCTTTTCCGTCAAGCAGGACAGCTTCGCCACTTTTCACAGCCTCGGGGATAATATCCTCCGTCATATCCATAGGCTTTTCAGGATTAAGACTATCAAAAAGCTCTCTTTTCACTATATATATGCCAGCAGGTTTGTTTTCAGTATCATAAGTCAGAGCCGTACAAAAGGTATCGTGGCTCAAATGAACTTTTATGATCTCATCAAGAGGGTGAGTGCAGATACAGTTACATTCCACGGCAAGAATTTCTGTTTCATCGCACATTGCTGTTCTAACAGCCTGCGCAGTGCTTTTGCCTGCGGTGTTTATCATATGGAGCTTTATCTTACCTGAGTATTTTTCGTCAAGAAGCCTTTCTACCTGTTCAGAACCATAGCCCACCGCAAGGACAGCTTCTTCAAAGCCTGCTTTCTCCAGCATTTCAAGAGTAAAAAGCAAAATTTCTTTTCCGCATAATCTCAGAAGAGCCGCAGGTCGCCTGTCTGTCATGGGCATCAATCTTTCTCCACGTCCTCCGCATAAAACAACAGCTTTCATATATGTTCCTCCGTTCATAATACTTGATTTAATGTATTATTGGAAAACATACCCACTGTTATTCATGTGAAAAAAATTTGCCGCCGCCCTTTTCAAGATAGAAAAAATATGCTATAATGTAGGGTACGGCATAAAAGAAATTTTACGGAGGTGTATATAATGGAGCAGTTTACGGCTCTTAAAAGAAAAGCACTTGAAAAATATTTTTCACGAATGAACGACCAACAGCGCAAGGCTGTGTTCAAAATAAAGGGTCCTCTCCTTATACTGGCAGGAGCAGGAAGCGGCAAGACCACTGTTTTGGTAAACCGCATCGCAAACATGATATACTTCGGCAACGCATACAACACAGAGCAGACCTACGGCACGCCCTCTGAGCAGGACATACAGTTTCTCAAAGACTACATTGATGGCAAGACAAATGACGCTTCTACCCTCGCAGACATTGTGGCATATGACTGCATAAAGCCGTGGAGCATACTTGCTATAACGTTCACAAACAAGGCGGCAGGCGAGCTTAAAGAACGTCTTGCAGGAATGTTGGGAGAGGCAGGTCAAGGCATAACAGCGGCGACTTTCCACTCCGCCTGCGCAAGGATACTCAGGCGTGAATGTGACAAGCTTGGATTTTCAAGCAGTTTCACCATTTATGATTCTGACGATTCTCAGAGGACTGTAAAAAGCATATTAAGAGAGCTTGGCATATCCGAGAAGATGTTTCCACCGAGAACGATACTCAGCGAGATATCCCACGCTAAAGACCTGCTCCAAGAGCCTGATGAATATATCGCTTCAGCCGCAGGAGATTATCGTAATCTGACCATAGGCAAGGTATACAAGCACTATCAGAAGAAGCTCAAAGCCGCAAACGCTATGGACTTTGACGACATGATCTGCCACACAGTCAAGCTTTTTGAGCAGTTTCCTGACGTCCTCGACCACTATCAGAATTTGTATAAATATATAATGGTAGACGAGTATCAGGACACCAACAAGGCTCAGTTCAGACTTGTTTCGCTGCTGTCACAGAAGTATAACAACCTGTGCGTTGTGGGTGATGACGACCAGAGCATCTACAAGTTCCGTGGTGCGACTATCGAGAATATCCTCAACTTCGAGGAGCAGTTCAACTGCAATGCTGACACTGATGTTATAAAGCTTGAACAGAATTATCGTTCAACGCAGAATATTCTTAACTGCGCAAATCAGCTTATAAGTAACAATCAGGGCAGAAAGGGTAAAAATCTGTGGACAGCTTCGGGTGACGGTGAAAAGGTAACAGTATACAAGGCTTCAAGCGAGCGCAGTGAAGCAAAATTCGTGGCTGACACTATTTTAGAGGACATAAACAAGGGCAGAAAATACAATGACCATGCAATTCTCTACCGAATGAACGCACAATCGAACGCTTTGGAGCAGACGTTCATACAAAGTGGAATACCATATAAAATAATAGGCGGTCTGAAATTCTACGACAGAAAGGAAATAAAGGATATCCTCGCTTATCTTTCTGTAATAAACAACCATTTTGACTTTCTACGTCTGAGAAGAATAATCAACGAGCCGAAACGTGGTATCGGCGAAGCCACTGTAAACGCTCTTGAGCAGATAACCTCAGACCTTGGGGATTCACCTATCCACATTATGCAGGAAGCCGATATGCTTGCTCCCCTTGTGAAGCGTTCAAAACAGCTTATGCCTGTGGGCGATATGCTCTCAGAGCTTACTGAGCTTTCTGACACTCTGCCACTTGCGGAGCTTTTGGACAAGCTTCTTGATATGACAGGCTACAAGCGTCATCTTGAAATGCAGGGCGACGAGGGTCTTACACGTCTTGAAAACATCAACGAGCTTAAATCCACCATGTCAAGCTACGAAGAAAATGCTGACGAGCCGTCGCTGTCGGGATTTTTGGAGGAAATATCACTTTACACTGACGTTGACAATCTCGACTCTGATGCTGACTATGTTGTGCTTATGACAATGCACTCTGCAAAGGGACTTGAGTTCCCCATAGTTTTCGTGGTAGGCATGGAGGACAACATCTTCCCGTCATCAAGAAGTCTTGAATCGGAGGCTGACACGGAAGAGGAACGCAGACTTGCCTATGTTGCAGTAACACGAGCAAAGGAAAAGCTTTATCTTACCCACGCAGAGGAACGTATGCTTTACGGTCGCACTGACAGAAACAGGATATCACGCTTTATAAAAGAGCTTCCTGCCGATTGCATAGAAAAGCAAGCCGAGGAAACAAAGGCTTCACCTTATCTCAACGGCTATGAAAAGCCTCACAGCATGAGCCTGCAACAGCAATTGGCTCAGCGAAAGGCTGATAAGAGCAATTTTTCTGTTAATACTGAAACTTTCGCACCAGGCGACAGAGTTTTGCACAAGATATTCGGTGAAGGCACTGTTTTAAGTTCAAAACCTATGGCTAACGATACTCTTGTTGAGATAGCATTCGATAATCGTGGCACAAAGAAGATAATGGCAAATTACACGAAGATAAAAAAGATATAAGGATATAAAATAGAAAGATCCGCAGGGCGTTTTGTTTCGCCCTGCGGATCTTTTGCAATATAAAAGCCGTACACCAAAAAATGTACGGCATATTTTATGTATCAGATAACATCGTCTTCCTGATTTGGAATGTTAAGCTGTTTCTTTGGAACACGCTTGATAGGATCATAGACCCACTTCTTACAGCTATAATCAGCGTCTACCAGACCCTGCTTCTCACAAAGGACCTTATTTCCTTCTCTTGATCTGTTGCCGAAAAGGCAGTAAGAACATGACGGTGAAATTCTGTTACCAAAATAGCTCTTCTTTGCCATGATTTATACAACTCCTTTAAGATAAGTTAATCTTTTTTCATTTGTTATTAATTATATCATACTGTTTTAGAAAATGCTAGTCTTTTCTTCAAAGTTAGTAATAAAATCATCATAATCAAGCAAAACGAGGGAACAAAATTGTTCACTTTGACGAATTTAACATTATTTGTAACAGCAGTCAAAACTGAATCAGGAATAAAGAAAGGATAGATAAAACGGCATATGACAGCGGACAAAAAGGCTGATACCAAACGTGAGATAAAAAACGGCACAAGGGAGAAATCCACGCCAAGTGCAGATATTTGTATAATCACACACAGACCACCGAAGGAGCAGACAGCGGATATAAATGGCAGAAGATAAAATGGACTTCCCGAAAGCTCAGTGAGAGAAGTTATTTCAAGACAGCTTTTCACAAGCACAAGCTCGTTTTCCGACAGTGAAAACGAATTTTTCAGAAAGCTGAACGCTCCGCAGTATTCAAGAGAGGACATAAACGCTCCGAAAAAGACTATCATAACGCAGATAACAAAAAGTGACTTTCCTGCCGAGATAACGCTGTCGGTGAACATTCTGCCGTCAAGTCTGAAAGTCGGCTTTGATGTTTTCTTATCCTCATTTATAGCTCTGCCGAGAACAAGTGCAGTGAGAAAATTTGCCGCTAGTATGGATACGAACACTGCAATGCCTGCTCCTGTACAACCAAACACCGCAAGACCCACTGTACCAGAATAAAAAGCAGGTCCTCCACAGCAACAAAAGCAGGACATTATCTTTGCAGTACGCTGGGATATTATCTTTCTCTGACACAGATCTGAAAGAAGCTTCACTCCCACAGGATAGCCTGCGGTATTGCCAAGAAGAAATACAAAGAAAAGCTGAGGCGGTATGCCCATTATAAATCTCGATATAGGATAAAAAGGCATTGAAACGCAGTAGTAAAGCCCACTTGAAACAAGTATCTGCGACAGCGCCATAAAAACAAACAGCGACGGGATTATGATATTCATACAGCGGTCAACAGCTTCGGAGATACCAAGCTTTACGCTCTCGCCCCCTGATATGGTGATAATGCAGAACCATATGACCACCCCCGCAAGTATGTATATGCAAAGCTCCTTTGCAAGTCTTTTCAACATTTTTATTACCTCCCTACTTTTACTTTTTAAGTATATGTCAGTCTGTCTAATAATATAATTAAGCATAAGACAATGAACGGAGGACGCAAAAATGAAGAAGATACCATTTTTAAGCTTTTTCGGCATGACAAAAGAATTGACCGCACTAAGCTCATACATAAGCATAACTGACGACAGAGCCGCCGTTATCGAAAACTGCAAACAGATAGTTGAGTGCAGTGAGATAATGGCAAAGGTGCTGACAGGCTCTTTTGAGATAGAGATATGGGGCAGCGGACTAACAATGTCAAATTTCTGCTCCGACAGCGTGGAGATAAGAGGAAAAATAGAGTCGGTCAAGCTTGTGTCAAGAAGTATCAGGGAGAGAGGATAATGATTTTCGGTTATATAGATTATGTTATCACAGGGGACAGCTTCACCAAGTTTTTCCGCAGGATAATGTCAAAAAAGCTTCCCGTTAGCAAAATGTGTGAAAAGAACGGAAAGCTCACTTTGCGTATGCCTGCGGAACACTGTAAGGCACTTGAAAGACTATGCGATGAACTTGGGCTTGAATACACCGCCGCAAAACGTCACGGAAGCTTTGTTCTTGCAAAACGTTTTTTCGGAAGAGGAGGACTTGTCATAGGCACTGCGGCTGTCATGCTTTCGTGCTTCTATCTATCAAACGTGGTGGTGAGGTTTGACATACTCAGTGATGATGAAAATATCAGAAAAGGCGTTATGTCGGTGCTTAAAGAGGAGGGCGTTGAAACCGGCACTTATATCCCAAGCATTGATCTCATAGTCACAGAACGTGCGTTAAAGCAAAAAGTGGAGGGCATATCATGGGCAGGCATAACACGCAAGGGTGACACGCTGATAATCGACGTTATCGAAACTGAGGGCGACACAAAGCGTGAGTCAAACCGCTATCCCTCAAATCTTGTTGCCTGCGAAAACGGAGTTATCGAAAAAATCGAGGTTTATGACGGACAGCTAAAGATACCTGTGGGAAGCGGTGTGACAAAGGGCGATATCGTTGTAGGAGGTGAGATCATCACATCAAAATCAAGCTGGATAGACGGCAAGGAAAACGTTGAAACAAAGACAAGCTATGCACGCTCAAAGGGTAAGATACTAGGCACTTTTGAGCGCACTGTCACATTCACACAGCCCTTTGAGGACAAGGCAGAAAAGACGACAGGCAAGAGAGATACAAAGCGTTTTTTCACTGTGTTTGACGCTGATATCCCTCTTTTTTTCTCAAAGCCTGAGGGTTACTGGAAAAATGAGCAAAGATATTCTCCTCTGTCGCTTTTCGGGCTTGAAATGCCTTTTGGCATAACCACCTGCGAACTTGAAGAATATAAATTTTCACAAGACACCCTGACAGAACAGCAGGCACTTGACGCCGTTCATGAAAAGGCCTATTTATATGAGGAAAATTTTCTCTCAGACTATGAGATAAAAGACCGGCAAGTGGAGGATAATGTGACGGAAAACGGAGTAACCGCTACTGTAACATACACCCTATATGGCGAGCTTTGCAGAGAGGTGGAATTTTTTATTAAGAAATGATCAAAAAGTGTGAAAAGGTGCATAAAAAAAGTGTTAAATCTTACTGAGATTGTTGCAATCAGAGGAAAAATGTGATATAATAGTTTTGTATAATAGGTATATCAGAACAAAAAAAGAGGAAGTTGTGCTAATGGCGGAAAAACTTATCAGCGTGGACAGAATGGAAACTGTACTCAGCCTTTTCGGCAATTATGACGAGAATGTTAATCTTATCCAAAAAGAGTATAATGTTGTGATTCTCGGCAGAGGTGACGATATCAAGATAACAGGCGATGAGGAGAACGTATTTAACGCCTCGGAGGCTATAAACAGTCTTATCGCTCTTATCAACAAGGGCGAGGCTATCACTGAGCAGACTATAAGATATGTTTTCACACTTGTGCGTGAGGGCAAGCAGTATGAGATAAAGCATATGTCTGATGACGGCGTGTGCGTAACGGTGAGCGGAAAGCTCGTTAAGCCGAAAACTCTCGGTCAGAAAAGATATGTTGAAGCAATAAGGAAAAAGACTATCGTCATGGGCATTGGTCCTGCGGGAACGGGCAAGACTTATCTTGCGGTGGCAATGGCGGTAAAAGCTTTCAAGGCGCACGAGGTAGAGAAGATAATCCTCACACGTCCTGCGGTTGAAGCAGGAGAAAAGCTGGGCTTTCTTCCGGGCGACCTGCAATGTAAGGTAGACCCATATCTCAGACCGCTTTATGACGCACTTTTTGAAATGCTCGGTCCTGACACTTTCGCTAAACAGCAGGAGCGTGGCTGTATCGAAGTCGCTCCGCTGGCATACATGAGAGGACGTACTCTTGACGATTCTTTCATTATCCTTGATGAAGCGCAGAACACCACTCACGAGCAGATGAAGATGTTCCTCACACGTCTTGGATTCAACTCAAAGATAGTCATAACAGGCGATATAACGCAGATAGACCTGCCTGACCAGAGAAAGTCAGGACTTATTCAGGCAATGAACGTACTCAAAGGCGTTGACGATATATCAATAAACAGATTTACCGACAAGGACGTTGTCCGTCACAAGCTTGTGCAGGACATAATCCTTGCTTATGAAAAATATAACAAAAAAGGAATGTGAAAAAGTAATGGGCAAGGTAAAAGTAATGATAACCAACAACCAGACAGAGGTAAAGATACCTGTTGGCATAAGGCTTCTTGTAAGACGCTGTTGCCATGCTGTGTTGGAATATGAGGGCCACAATGATGATTTTGAAGTTTCTGTATCTTTTGTGAATGACGAGCAGATACATGAGCTTAACAAGGAGCATAGAAACATAGACCGCTCAACAGACGTGCTGAGCTTTCCTCTTGGCGAGAACGGTGATTTTGACATGAACCACGAAACAGGTACTTTCCTGCTGGGAGATATAGTCATAAGCCTTGAAACGGCTTACCGTCAGGCTGAGATTTATGGTCACTCTCTTGAAAGAGAGATAGGCTTTTTGACAGTACATTCAATGCTTCATCTCCTTGGTTATGACCATGAAGAAAGCAATCTTCAGGAGAGAATAATGCGTGAAAAGGAAGAAGCTATACTTGGCAATCTGGGCATATCCCGTGACGCCACTTTCTTAGGCGAGCATGAACACAGGTAAAACAGGGATAGGACGTTTCTTCAAGGGCTTTGTTTATGCCTTTGAGGGCATTGTGAGCTGTATAAAAACAGAGCGCAATATGCGTTTTCACATTGGCGTTGCAGTGCTTGTGATACTGCTAATGCGATTTTATGGGCTTAGCGCCGCCGAAACTGCCGCAGTTTATATCTGCATAGGGCTTGTTATTTCACTAGAGCTTGTGAACACGGCTGTTGAAGCCGCTGTGGATATGGCGTGTAAAGATAAAAACCCCCTTGCTAAAAAGGCTAAAGACTGTGCGGCAGGGGCTGTTCTCATTGCGGCGGTAGCTTCTGTGGCTGTGGGAATAAGGATATTCTGGGACTATTATGCTTTTATGGCTATAGCCTCTTATTTTGCAAGAAACATATGGCTAGGGATAGCTTTAGCCGCAGGTGTGATACTGTGGCTCGTATGGGTGTTCAAAACGCCTGCTGACAAAGATAAAAAAGATAAGGAAAAATATATATGAACAAGAAAAATGCAAATTCAAAAAATGCGTTCGTCACCATTGTTGGACGTGCGAACGCAGGCAAATCCTCATTGCTAAACGCACTTGTGGGCGAAAAGATAGCCGCAGTGAGTGACAAGCCGCAGACAACAAGAACAAAGATAACAGGTGTTCTCACAAAGGGAGAAACGCAGTTCGTTTTCATGGACACACCTGGTATGCACAAGGCTAAAAACAAGCTTTCCGAGCATATGCTCAACGCTGTGAACGAGTCTGTTGCAGGGGTTGACCTTATTATCCTTATGGCTGACTGCACAAAGAAAATATCCGAAAACGAGCGTGAGCTTGTAAAGGGCTTCAAGACAGGCAAGACTAAGGTGATACTTGTGCTGAACAAGATAGATCTTCTTGAAAACAAAGAGGATCTTATCGCAGTGATAGCAGAGTATTCAAAGCTTTATGATTTTATAGATATCGTACCAGTGAGCGTTCTTGAAAAGGATGGCCTTGATATTATTATGGAAGATCTTGAAAAGAATGCTGTGGAGGGTCCGCACTACTTCCCTGATGATAAATTCACAGACCAGCCTGAAAAGGTCATAATGGCTGAGATAATAAGAGAAAAGGCACTCAATAACCTTAATGACGAAGTCCCTCACGGCATAGCTGTGACTATTGAACAGCTCAACGAGCGTGAAAATAGAAACGGTGAAGCTATACTTGACGTTACCGCTACTATTTACTGCGAGAGAGAGTCGCACAAGGGTATTCTTATTGGAAAAGGCGGCTCTATGCTTAGAAAGATAGGTCAGGAAGCAAGAGCTGACCTTGAAGATTTCTTCCAGATAAAAGTAAATCTCCAGTGCTGGGTTAAGGTAAAAGAGGGCTGGAGAAACCGTGAGGGCATGATAAAGAATTTCGGTTTGGAATAAAGGCAACATATTTTTCCGCTTATAATGGCCGCCAAAAAAGCTGATAATATCAGTAAGGCGGTGAATATCATGACTTTATGGGACAAGTTCTTTGAAAGCGGCAGGATAGAGGATTATCTCACATATGCCGCACACAGAAAAGAGGATACTGACAATGCTGACCTTTATGGGACTGATACTGAGGGAAAATGACAGGGGTGAAACAAGCAAATCCATCACTGTCCTCACAGCAGAGCGTGGAGTCATAGATATATTTGTTCGTGGTGGCAGGAAAAGCACGAAAAACGCGTCATCAACGCAGCTTTTTGCATACTCTAAGCTGTGCGTTGAGGAAAAGAGGAACGCTAAAGACCAATCAATGTTTTTTCTCAACAGCAGTGAATCAGAGAAGCTTTTTTACAACATCAGGCTCGACCCTAAGAAAACGGCTCTTGCCTCTTACTTTTCTGAGCTTCTCATGTATATACGAACAGAGGAAAGCGGCTGTGACGAGATAATGCGGCTGACGCTGAACACACTTTATTTTCTCGATAAGGGCGACAGGGATAACGAACTTCTCAAATCTATATTTGAGTTTCGTCTGCTGTGCGAAGCAGGATTAAGACCTGCGCTTCTTGGCTGTTCGGTTTGCATGGCGTATGAAGCTGACATTATGCACTTCAATCTGTCAACAGGGGTCTTGGAGTGTGACAAGTGCTGTTACAATCCTGACAGTATTTACGATATTGAATTAGACAGGACTATGCTATACATAGTCCGATTTATTGCACTGACGGAATATGAGCGGCTTTTTGCTTTCAAGATAAGCGAAAGATATCAGAAAAAACTGACGGCTTTTACAGAGCGGTTTGTTAGATATAATCTGAAAGGCAAGTTTCCGTCGCTTGATTTTTACAGACTTTTGTAGGCATTGCGTAGCTTTGCCTATTGTCATATTTTGAGGTATATATAATGGACGAAAGATTTTACGATTCATTGGAGCTGAACAAAATTCTTGAAATGCTTTCAAAAGAATGCTCCAACGAAAAAACGAAAAAAATGGCTTTGGGGATAAAGCCTTGTTCTGATCTTTACACGGTCAAGAAAGAAACAGGCAAGACCGCCGAAGCCCTTGAACTCAGCGTAAGATACGGCACGCCGAATTTCTACAACATAAATGACGTATCAACTTACATCAAAAGGGCCGAGGCAGGCGGTGTGCTTTCTTTGGGCGAGCTTATCCAGATAAGACGCTTGCTTGCGCAGACCTATGAGCTTCACCACTGGTATGAGCAGTGTGAGAACAAGGACACTTCCCTTTCATATCTCTTTGAAATGCTCTATCCAAACAAGTACCTGCAGCAGCGACTTGAAACGGCTATCATAGATGAAACAAAGCTTTCTGACGACGCAAGTGCGGAGCTGAGAAGCATAAGGCAGAAGATAACACGTTCAGGACTAAAGATAAGAGAGACCCTTGACAAGATGATAAAATCCCCAAGCACTCAGAAATATTTGCAGGAGAGCATCGTCACAATGCGTGACGGACGTTTCGTTCTTCCGGTAAAGACTGAGTTCAAGGGCAATGTCAGCGGTCTTGTTCATGACACCTCCGCAACAGGCTCAACGCTTTTTATCGAGCCTATGTCGGTAGTGGAAGCCAACAACGATATCAGAATTTTGCAGGGTCAGGAGCAGGACGAGATACACAGGATAATCGCTGAATTTTCCATGGAATGTGCCGAAATGAAAGACCAGCTCATTTCAAACTACAATGCGGTAACAGAGCTTAACCTTTATTTTGCAAAGGCAAACCTCGGTGCAAAAATGAGAGCAATGCTCCCTGAGATATCCAATGACGGTGTTATCGTGCTGAACAAGGCACGTCACCCTCTTATCGACCCGAAAAAGGTCGTGCCTATAGACTTTTCTATTGGCACTGACTATCACTCCCTGATAATAACAGGTCCTAACACGGGCGGTAAGACAGTTGTGCTTAAAACTGTGGGTCTGCTCACGCTTATGACAATGTGCGGTCTGCTTATTCCTGCGTCAGACGGAAGCAGGATATCTGTATACAAAAACGTGCTTGTTGATATCGGCGACCAGCAGTCTATAGAAAACAATCTGTCTACATTCTCTTCTCACATAAGCAGAGTAAAGACCATACTTGACGAAGCGGACAGCGAAAGCCTTGTGCTTCTTGACGAGCTTGGTTCAGGCACTGACCCTGTGGAGGGTGCTGCGCTGGCGGTGGCTATAATCGAACGCATAAGGATATTCGGTGCGACGCTAGTTACAACTACTCACTATCAGGAGCTTAAAATGTACGCTATCGACACTCCTGACGTTGAGAACGCTTCATGCGAGTTTGACGTGCAGACTTTGCACCCGACATACAGGCTTATCATAGGCTCACCCGGTAAGTCCAACGCTTTTGCTATCTCTGAAAGTCTTGGTATCGACAAGGATATAATCAAGTACGCTGAATCGCTTATTTCTGAGGATAACAAAAAGTTTGAAACTATCATAGACAATCTTGAACGCACAAGAATGCAGCTTGAAGAAAACAACAGGCTTGCGGAGAAATACCGTGCGGAAAGCGAGGCTCTCAGAAAAGAGCTTGCAGAGCAGAAAGAAAAATTCTACGATCAGAAAGAAGCCGAGCTTGAAAGGGCAAGACGTGAGGCTCAGCAGATCGTAAATCGTGTTCAGCGTGAGTCGCAGGCGCTTATTGACGAGCTTGACAAGCTGAGAAAAGAGAAAGAAAATCCAAACTTCACTCAGAAAGCCATTGACGCAAGGCACAAGCAGAAGTCCACAATGAACAAGCTTTACAGCGAGGCTAACCCTGTTTCTGAAAGCAGGAACGAGGGATATGTGCTGCCAAGACCGCTGAAAAAGGGCGACAACGTGCTTATCGTTGACACAAACAGAAAGGGTATCATTATAACGCCCCCTGACAACAGCGGAATGTGCTTCATTCAGGCAGGCATAATGAAAACCAAGATAGATGTAAAAAAACTTCAGCTTATTGAAAAACAGCAGCCGCAGAAACAGTCCAAAAAGCCTGTGAAAAAAGGCGGAGTATCCAAAAGCGGCATTGAGAGCCGTATGACACGAAAGGTATCCACCGAGCTTGATATCAGGGGCTATGCCGCTGACGAGGGCGTTCACGAAATGGAGCAGTTTATTTCTGACGCTATCATGTCAGGAGTGACGATGCTCACCATAATCCACGGCAGAGGCACCGGTATTCTCCGTGATGCCATAAGGCGTGCGCTTAAACACCACCCGTCTGTAAAATCATTCAGAAAAGGCGTTTACGGAGAGGGCGAGGACGGCGTAACTATCGTTGAATTAAAGTAAAATAATCACATATCACCGCATTTTGGTATATAATAAGCCAAAGGCGGTGATTTTTTTGAGCGTCCACAAGCGTTCTTTCAAGAACAGAATTTCATACATAATTCTTGCTGTCGTTATTATTCTTGCGCTGCTCACGACGGTGTTTTTTGCACAGCTTTCAAGGCACATCAGCGAAATAAGCGAGTTTGAAAGCAAGCAGGCTGCACTTGATGTGATAAATGCGGCCATAAGCAGAGAACTTGAAAAACTGCCCCAGAGCAGTTATATAAAGATATCTGAAACTGACGGCAGGATAACCTCCATAAACAGCGACACAGCCTCAGTGAACAGGCTGCAAAGCAGCGTTTCAAAAGCTGTGAACGAAAGCCTTTCACAGCTTGAGGGAACAAAACTCAGCGTACCCATCGGCACACTTTCAGGAATAAATATCCTCACAGGCAGAGGTTTTGACATACCACTGCGGCTTCATCAGATAGGTGCGGCAAAAACAGAGCTTAAAAGCGATTTAACGGAAGCAGGGATAAATCAGACAAAATACAGCCTCTATCTCACTGTGACCATAGAAATGACAGCCATTCTTCCTGCACACTCTACGGATATCGTGGTGAGCTATGACTATCCCGTAAGCGAAACTGTTATCGTAGGGGAGATACCTGATATGTACTTAGGCAAGGGAAAAGGCTGATTTTTTCGCAGTTTATAGAAAAAAGGCTTGTATTTCACCAGCAATTATGGTATAATATAAAGGGCAATACCGCATAAGGCACGCCTAACGGCTTTGCACGCAATCTGCTTGCAGATTTTCCGTTATCTCGCACAGAAACTCCTTGAAATACGGAAGTATTCCTGCGTCGTTTCTATACAAGCTAACGAAAAATCCGGCTACGCATCTTGCGTACAATCCTTATGTGGTATTGCCCTGCGTATGATATGCCGTAAAAAGTTGGCAGAAATGGAGTTGTGTTATTTTGAACGAACAGGAAGCTAAAAAACGTATAGACGAGCTTGTGAAGCTTTTGAATTATCACTCTCAGCTTTACTATGTTGAGGACAGGAACGAGATCACAGACTATGAATACGATATGCTCCAGCAGGAACTAAAGGGTCTTGAGGAGCAGTTTCCGCAGTTTATCAGAAGCGACTCCCCTACTCAGCGTGTAGGCGGCAAGGCGATATCAATATTTGAGAAAGTCACACACCGTGTGCAAATGGGTTCTTTGCAGGACGTTTTTTCCTTTGAACAGGTGAGAAGCTTTATTGAGACAGTTCAGCAGGCTGTTGATAAGCCACAATTCGTTGTTGAGCCTAAAATAGACGGACTTTCGGTATCCCTTGAATATCATAACGGTGAGCTTGCCATAGGTTCTACCCGTGGTGACGGCTTTGTGGGCGAGGACGTTACTTCTAATCTGAAAACTGTAAAGTCCATTCCTATAAAAATAAACGAGGAACTGCCTTTGATAGAAGTCAGAGGTGAAACATATATGCCGAGAAATGTTTTTCTGAAGCTTGTTAAAGAGCAGGAGGATAATGACGAGCAGCCTTTCAAAAATCCAAGAAACGCCGCCGCAGGTTCTCTTAGACAGAAAAACCCTAAGATAGCGGCTAAAAGAAAGCTTGATATCTTTGTGTTCAATGTTCAGCAGATAGAGGGCAAGGAACTTACTTCTCACAAGGAGTCACTTGACTATCTGAAAACACTGGGATTCAAGACTATCCCTGATTACAAACGTGTGTCTACCGCTGATGAGGTCATAGGCTGCATAAAGGCTATCGGAGAAAAGCGTTTTGACCTGCCATTCGATATTGACGGCGTTGTTATAAAGGTTGACGATTTCAGACAGCGTGAGATACTTGGTGCAACTGCAAAAGTGCCAAAGTGGGCTGTGGCTTACAAGTTTCCGCCTGAAGAAAAGACCTCAAAGCTGCTTGATATAGAGCTTAACGTGGGCAGAACTGGTGCTATAACACCTGTGGCCGTGTTTGAGCCTGTTTTTCTTGCAGGCACGAGCGTTTCAAGGGCGACCCTACACAATCAGGATTTTATAAGAGAGAAAAACATTTCCGTGGGGGATATCATCAAGGTGCGCAAGGCAGGAGATATAATCCCTGAGGTGCTTGGCTCTGTGGAAAAGCATGGCAACGGAGTTTTCACGCTCCCTGAGTGCTGTCCTGTATGCGGAACAAAGCTTGTGAAGTCCGAGGAAGAAGCGGCGGTAAGGTGTCCGAACGTTGAATGTCCTGCGCAGATATTCAGAAGCATCGTTCACTTTGCTTCAAAGGGCGCAATGAACATTGACGGTCTTGGTCCGCAGATAGTTCACACCCTTCTTGACAATAAGCTTATTACCTCTGTGGCTGACCTTTACACTCTGAGCGAAAACAAGCTTTTACAGCTTGACAACTTCAAGGAAAAATCAGTGAACAATCTGCTTAGTGCTATAGAAAAGTCAAAGTCCAATTCTTTGGACAGATTGGTGTTTGGTCTGGGCATAAGAAATATCGGACAGGCTTCTGCGAAACTTCTGTGCGACAAGTTCGGCGACCTTGACAACATCATGAACGCTTCCGCTGAGCAGATATCCGAGATAGACGGCTTTGGCGGCGTAATGGCGCAAAGCGTTTACAATGCTTTCCATGAAGAGCATATGATAGAGCTTATTCAAAGGCTCAAAGAATGTGGGATAAACACAAAGTATGAGAAAATACAGATAGACGACCGCTTTGCAGGAAAGACTTTTGTTCTCACAGGCACTTTGCCGACGCTTAAAAGAAGTGAGGCAAAGGCACTTATTGAAAAATACGGCGGCAAGGCAAGCGGCTCAGTGTCCAAAAAAACGGACTATGTTCTTGCAGGTGAGGAAGCAGGAAGCAAGCTTGATAAA
Source organism: Ruminococcus sp. RTP21204st1_B2_RTP21204_210225 (assembly GCF_040914135.1). Classification (NCBI taxonomy): domain Bacteria; kingdom Bacillati; phylum Bacillota; class Clostridia; order Eubacteriales; family Oscillospiraceae; genus Ruminococcus; species Ruminococcus sp. RTP21204st1_B2_RTP21204_210225. The sequence goes on from NZ_JBCPGA010000014.1 coordinate 55,229, forward strand.
GCTCAGCAGCTCGGTATCGAAATAATCACCGAAGAACAGTTCAAGGATATGATAAAATAAGATAATATCTTTTTATATAAATAAAACAGGAGGAATGTAAAATGAACATTGACATTAAACACATTGCCAAGCTGGCAAGACTTCGCATCGAAGACGATCAGCTTGATAAGTTTGAGTCAGAAATGGAAAACATCGTGGGAATGGTTGAAAAGCTCCCCGACATTCAGGACGAAATGACCCTTGACCCTGACAACCCGATGATACTCAGAAAAGACGTGGCTGTTCAGGATAAATTCACAAGACAGGAGCTTATGCAGAACGCTCCTCAGGTAAAGGCAGGCTGTCTTGTCGTGCCTAAAACAGTAGAGTAAGGAGTGTTATAATTGGAACTTTTTGAAAGAAATGCCTGCGACTTGTCAGAAATGATAAAGAACAAGGAAATAAGCTCCGCAGAGCTTACAAAGTCTGTTTTTGACAGAATAAAAGCAGTTGAGGGCAAGGTAGACGCTTATCTGACACTTGACGAAGAAAACGCTATGAAAAAAGCCGCTGAGATAGATGAAAAGCTTGCAAAGGGCGAGGAGCTTTCACCTTTGGCTGGTATACCTGTTGGTATCAAGGACAATATCTCAACAAAGGGTCTGAGAACAACTTGTGCGTCAAAAATGCTTGGCAATTATGTTCCGCCTTTCAATGCAACTGTAATGAACAAGCTTGACGATATCGTTGTAACAGGCAAGCTCAACATGGACGAGTTCGCTATGGGTTCATCAACCGAGAACTCACATTTTAAGCCAACAAAGAACCCATTTGATACAGAGAGGATACCTGGCGGTTCATCAGGCGGATCTGCTGCCGCTGTTGCAGCAAGAGAGGCTATCGTTACCCTTGGTTCTGACACAGGCGGATCTATCAGACAGCCAGCTTCATACTGCGGCGTTGTAGGTCTGAAGCCTACATACGGCAGCGTTTCAAGATATGGTCTTGTTGCTTTCGCTTCATCACTGGATCAGATCGGACCTCTCGGCAAGTGCGTAAAGGACGTTGCTATGGTACAGTCTGCTATCGTTGGTCATGACAAGTATGACGCTACTTCTTCCTATAGAGAGTATCCTGATTTTGCGGCTGACCTTAAAGCTGACGTAAAGGGTCTGAGGATCGGTATACCAAAAGAGTATTTCGGCGAGGGTATCGACCCATTCGTTAAGCAGTCTGTAATGAACGCTGTGAAAGAGCTTGAAAAGCAGGGCGCAACTGTAAAGGAGATCTCTCTGCCGTCTACAGATTATGCACTTTCATCATACTACATCATTTCTTCTGCAGAAGCTTCTTCAAACCTTGCAAGATTTGACGGTGTAAGATACGGCTTAAGAGCTGAAGAATATGACGGACTTGTTGATATGTACGAGAGAACACGTTCAGAGGGCTTCGGCGACGAAGTAAAGAGAAGAATAATGCTTGGCACATTCGTGCTTTCATCAGGTTTCTATGACGCTTACTACAAGAAAGCAAAGCTCGTTCAGAAGAGAATAATGCAGGAGTTCGCATCTCAGTTCGCTGACGTTGACGTTATCGCTACTCCTACAGTTCCGTCAACAGCATTCAAGATCGGTGAAAACACTGACGATCCCCTTAAAATGTACGCAAACGATGTCTGCACTGTTACAGTGAACATTGCAGGTCTGCCTGCAATAAGCATTCCTTGTGCATATGACGACAAGGGTCTGCCTGTTGGTATGCAGCTTATCGGCGGAAAGTTTACAGAGCAGCGTCTGCTTAACACAGCTTATGCTTATGAGCAGCTTGTTGGCGGATTCAAAATGCCTGAGCTTTAAGGAAAGGGGTCACAAAAATGGTAAAAGGCTACGAAGTTGTAATCGGTCTTGAAACTCATGCTGAGCTTAATACCGAGTCTAAAATATACTGCGACTGCAAGAACCAGTTCGGTCTTGAAGTCAATTCACAGGTTTGCCCTATCTGCATGGGTATGCCTGGCACACTGCCTACTCTTAACGAAAAGGTAGTTGATTATGCAATAAGAATGGGTCACGCACTCAACTGCGAGATAAACCGTGTCTGCAAACAGGACAGAAAGAACTATTTCTACCCTGACCTGCCAAAGGCTTATCAGATATCACAGGCAGAAGTTCCTCTCTGCGGCAAGGGTTATGTTGATATCCTTGTTGACGGCGAGGAAAGAAGAATAGGTATCACAAGAATACACATCGAGGAGGACGCAGGTAAGCTGCTCCACTCTGACAAGTTCCATGGTGTATCACTTGTTGACCTTAACCGCTGCGGTGTTCCGCTTATCGAGATAGTTTCTGAGCCTGATATGCGTTCCTCACAGGAAGCAAAGGTTTATCTTGAAACACTGAAATCTATCCTACAGTATCTTGGCATATGCGACTGTAAGATGCAGGAGGGCTCTATCAGATGTGATGTAAACGTATCTGTTCACAAGCCTGGCGAGCCATTCGGCACACGTTCTGAGATGAAGAACGTAAACAGCTTCTCTGCCGCTGTAAGAGGTATCGACTACGAGGTAGAAAGACAGATAGCTGTTCTTGAAGCAGGCGGAAAGGTCGAGCAGGAAACACGCCGTTGGGACGACGAAAAGGGAATGAGCATTCCAATGCGTTCAAAAGAGGACGCACAGGATTATCGTTACTTCCCTGAGCCGGACCTGCTCACTATCGTTGTTGAGCAGGAGCGTGTTGACGAGCTTAAAAAGAGTATCCCAGAACTTCCAAACGTAAAGATACTCAGATATGTAAAGAAGTTCGGTCTGAACATAAAGGACGCAACGTTTATAGCAGAGTCTGTTTCCCTTGCAAAGCTTTTTGACGATTGCATGGCAAAGGACAAGTTCCCAGCAAAGTGCTATACAACATGGATACTTGGCGACCTTGTTAAGTACATGAACGCAACAGGCAAGACTCTCGAAGATACAAAGCTCACTGCTGACAATCTTACTGACCTCGTCGCTGCTATCGAGGCAAAGACCATTTCCAACGCTGGCGGAAAGAAAGTTTTTGCAGTTCTTCTTGAAGAGGACAAAAAGGTAAGCGACATTATCAAGGAGCAGGGTCTTGCACAGGTTTCTGATGACAGCGCACTTGAAAAGATCGCTGACGAAGTTCTTGCCGCAAACGAAAAGTCTGTAAATGACTACAAGGGCGGAAAGACAAATGCTCTGGGCTATCTGGTAGGTCAGTGCATGAAGGCTTCAAAGGGCAAGGCTAACCCTGGAAAAATGAAAGAGATAATTCTTGCAAAGCTTGGCTGAGCGCAGAAAAATCTGATATAACGAAAGAGGATCGCATTTGCGGTCCTCTTTTTTGTACTCATATAAGTTTTCCGTAACAAAACTCGCCATCTGACGAGGTTATCTCTATCTTTAAAAGCTGTCGGCGCAAAGAAACGTCCTCGCTGTCCCTTGGAATTTTCACAGTAACATAATTTGGTGCATGACCCTGATGCCACTGAGGGCTTGTTTCCTTTTCAAATAAAACCTCTTGCACTGTGCCAACAAGGCTTTTGAGATACAAAGCCTTTGTTTCGTTACATACATCTGCCATTTGAGCCGCACGACTGTGCTTGGTCTTGCGGTCGAGCTGACCTTTCATTTTGTCGGCAACAGTGGTAGGTCTGCGTGAATACGGGAAAATATGCGTTTCTGCAAAAGATATCTTCTTTGCAAATGCCAGCGACTTTTCAAATTCCTCGTCAGTTTCCTGGGGAAAGCCCACCATTATGTCGGTGGTTATAGCGCAGTTTGGAAAATGCCTGCGAAGCTTCTCGCAAAGCTCAGCATACTCCACCGTATCATAATGGCGATTCATGCGCTTCAAAGTTTCGTCACAGCCACTTTGCAGGGAAAGATGAAAATGCGGACAGAGCTTTTCAAGCTTTGACATTCGCAGAATATCTTCATCTGAAATAAGCTCAGGCTCAACAGAGCCGATACGCACTCTGTAATCGCCATCACAGCCGCAAGCGGCTTCAACAGCGTCAATGAGCCGTGTGCCGTTTTTGAAGTCTCTGCCGTAACAGCAAAGATTTATGCCCGTGAGGATTATCTCCTTATGACCTGAGTCAACGAGCTGCTGAACTTCAGGAGCGATATCCTCCAAAGGTTTTGAGCAGATGTGTCCTCTCGCAGTGGGGATAATACAGTAGGTGCAATACTGATCACAGCCGTCTTGAATTTTGATATACGCACGAGTTTTTTGGTCAGCACCTGAGTTTGTCATTTTCTCAAAAGCCTCTCCCCTCTCACGAGGAACTATCCTGATAATACGCTCGCCACTTGTGATATACCTTTTTATAAGGGCAGGTATCTCCTTTTTTGCACCTGTGCCAATTATGATACCACACTCGTCAAGAGCAGAAGCTTCCTTTTCAAAAGCCTGCGGAAAACAGCCTGCCAAAACTATCAGACACTCAGGATTGGCTTTTTTTATCTTATGGATAAGCTGTCGGCATTTTGAGTCCGACTGAGCGGTAACAGTGCAGGTATTTACAACACAGACCTCTGCATCAGCATAATCCTCAGTGACCTCATACCCCTCGGACAGCATTGCTTCCTTTATATTTTCTGTTTCATATTGGTTTACCTTGCAGCCGAATGTATAGAAAAAGGCTTTCATATTTGATTTCCTTTCAATAGCCAAATGTTTATAATGCACAATAAATTGCAATTATATATGTGCATATTGCATAAATCTAAACTTTGATTTTTATCACTCTTGACTATTGTACCATATTTTAAATTTTTTTGCAAATATCCATTGACAAATCAGAAAAATCGTTTATAATATAAATTGTAGAGAAAAGATCTACAGAATTTATGTGGGAATCAAGATCGGATATACCGATCATTCTGAAGGAGGAATATTTATGACAAAGGTAAAAATCATGCTCGATTCCATTGCAGCGGTAAAGAAGTTTGTAAGCGTAGTTTCTATGTACGACTTTGATGTGGATCTTGCGTCAGGAAGATATGCAGTTGACGCTAAGTCAATTATGGGTATTTTCAGCCTTGACCTTTCAAATCCTATCCAGCTCGTAGCACACACAGACGACGCTACTAAATTCCTTGACGAAATCAAAGAATTTATTGTTGACTAAACTTTGATATCACGAAAGCACTGAGTTTTAAAAGCTCAGTGCTTTTTTTATTGCAAAATTTAAACGATTTCGTATTTTTGCAAAATATCATCATATAGTTTAATATATTTACGAATATACACTTTCTACTTTTGTTGTATTTTCATTCAAAACGCATATAAAACGTTTGAGATTTTCGTAATAAGAAAACTTTTAGCTGATTTGTTATAGCTTTTATATAAGTTCCACATTAACTAAAACGTTTTAATATGATTAATTATCCAAATTTTATATAATAAATTAACATGAAATAATTAAAATTCATATTAATATCTTCGTATATAATATTTTACACAATATCTGTTTACTATTTGTTCACATTGGCATATAATTATATATGGATTAAGATATGTGACATATAAGTATAGAACTGCTGTTGCCAATGTAAAAAGAAACGAAAATCTCAGAAATTTTCGGTTCTTTTTAGTTTTTCAGAGGTTATTATTGCGAAAGGAGGATATGCCAAAGGGCATAATCACGAACATGATCAAAGCTTATATCAGGATAAACGATCTTAATGACATCAAGACTTTGCATGAAGCGGCTTTAAGCTGCAAATACGATCTGGTGGTGCAGTCAGGAACAAAAATACTCAACCCAAAATCACTTATGGGTATTTTCGGTCTTGGCACAAAGAAAACTGTATCGCTGGTAGCTAAATATGACGACAAGCGTGATTTTCTCGAAAAATTCGGTGATCTGATCTCAACTTAGATCATTCCTTATAAAAGCGTTCTGCTGCTGCGGAGCGCTTTTCTCTTTTGCCCTTGTAATCACAAGAGCTATATGTTATAATAGTACAAAAAAGACAAGGAGATAACTAATGAGCGTAAAAATAATATTGCTTGCACTGGAAACTTTGCTGTTGTTTCTGTTTCTTGTTCCGTTACCTGTTATATGCTCTGGCAACCTGCTTGGCATCATCGTTTCGGTGATGCTAATGCTCATAACGGCAAACTGGACAAAATTCTGCGGTATTATATCAAAAATATGGGGACATGGCGCAGGTAAATTCGGGCTTATCTTTGTAAGCACATTGATACTTGCTGGGATAATATATGTGAGCATTCTTTCCATACTTATGTACAAAGCACAGGAAAACCGCCCTGAAAAAGCCAATGTTATAGTTGTGCTTGGCTGTCAGGTAAAAGGCGAACGTCCCTCACGAATGTTACGCAGACGACTTGACGCTGCAATTACGGCTATGAACGACAATCCCGATACGCTTTGTATAGTTTCAGGTGGCAAGGGTGATGATGAAAAAATAAGCGAAGCCTTGGCAATGAAAAACTATCTGCTTGAAAAAGGCATGGACAGCGACAGGATAATAATGGAGGACAAGTCCACTTCAACTTACGAAAATATCCAAAACTCTCTCAAGATACTCGATGAACTCGGCATGAGCCATGATATGACTATCGTCACAGACGGCTTTCATCAATACCGTGCAAGCCTTATAGCAAAGGCTCAGGGCGTGGAGAATGTCACCGCTTATTCAGCCTACACCGAGCCACGATACCTGTTCACATATTGGGTGAGAGAGTGGCTTGGGCTAACGCACTTTTTCATGCTGGGCAGCTAACTAAATTTCACGAAAATTTGCACAAAAAGCTATTGAAAACAGCACAAAGGTATGCTAGAATAAAGTCATAAATAAATGAAAATCGGAGGTTAAAACATGAAAAATATACCAGAAGTAAAACTTGGCATCGTTGCAGTTTCAAGAGATTGCTTCCCTATGTCGCTTTCAGAATCAAGACGTATCAAGGTCTGTCAGGAGTACAAAAAGGCTTACGGAGATATCTACGAATGTCCTACAGTTGTGGAGAACGAGAATGATATGCTCAAAGCCCTTGACGAGGTAAACACAGCAGGCTGTAACGCACTTGTTGTATATCTTGGAAACTTCGGACCTGAGTCCTCAGAAACACTTCTAGCAAAGAAGTTTGGCGGTCCTGTTATGTTCGTTGCGGCTGCTGAAGAACCATGCGGTGGTGCACTTATCGACAACAGAGGCGACGCTTACTGCGGAATGCTCAACGCAAGCTATAACCTTGCACTGAGAAACATCAAGGCTTATATCCCTGAGTACCCTGTTGGTACACCTGACGAGTGTGCAAAGATGATAAGCGAGTTCGTTCCAGTTGCAAGGGCTATCCTCGGTCTTAAGGATCTGAAGATAATCTCATTCGGACCACGTCCACAGGACTTTCTTGCCTGCAACGCACCTATCAGACAGCTCTACAACATGGGTATCGAGATAGAAGAAAACTCAGAACTTGACCTTTTCGAGTCATTCAACGCCCATGCCGGCGACGAGAGAATATCTGCTGTTGTGGCTGACATGGAAGCAGAGCTTGGCAAGGGCAATAAAATGGCAGGCATACTTCCAAGACTTGCGCAGTATGAGCTTACTCTTCTTGACTGGGCAGAAGCTCACAAAGGCTCAAGAAAATATGTTGTATTTGCAAACAAGTGCTGGCCTGCATTCCAGACGCAGTTTGGCTTCGTTCCTTGCTATGTTAATTCAAGACTTACAAAGATAGGCATTCCTGTTGCCTGCGAAGTAGATATCTACGGTGCTGTCAGCGAATACATAGGCGTTTGTGTATCACAGAAGCCTGTTACACTCCTTGACATCAACAACACTGTTCCTGCGGACATATACAATGATGATATCGCAGGAAAGTTCCCTTACACACATAAGGATACATTCATGGGCTTCCACTGTGGAAACACAGCCTCATGCCTTGTAAAAGAGCCTGAGATGAAGTTCCAGCGTATCATGAAGAGAAATCTTGAGCCAGACAGCGAGCCTAATATTTCAAGAGGTACTCTTGAGGGCGATATCGTTGACGGAAATATAACATTCTTCCGCTTCCAGTCAACGGCTGACGCACAGCTCAAAGGATATATTGCAGAGGGCGAAGTTCTTCCTGTTGCAACACGTTCATTTGGCTCTATCGGTATTTTCGCTATCAACGAAATGGGCAGATTTTATCGCCATGTTCTCGTTCAGAAGAACTATCCTCACCACGGTGCTGTTGCTTTTGGTCACTATGGAAAGGCACTCCACAGCGTTATGACATATCTTGGTATAACAGACATAGGCTTCAATCAGCCAAAGGGTATGCTTTATCCAACAGAAAATCCGTTTGCAGATTAATATTTTAGGGATACCGCACTGTAATGGTGCGGTATTTCTGCTTTTATAAACTAAAAAAATCAACAAGTGAGCCAATGCTTATTCACACATAATTATATGCCCTGCCGAATAATAAGAATTTTATTGACAAATATGCGAAAAATGTAGTATAATAGAAGTAACTATTATAAGGAGATGTAGCCATGTCTGTTTACCGTATTTATGTAGAAAAAAAGCCTGAATTTGCAGTTGAAGCAAATTCACTTATCGGCGGAATAAAGTCAGCTCTGGGACTTGAAAACCTTACAGGTCTGAGAGTTATAAACCGCTATGACGCAGAGGGTCTTTCAAGAGAGGATTTCGACCTTGCAGCACCAGTCGTTTTCTCTGAGCCTGCTGTTGACGTTACTTACGATCACCTGCCTGCTGTAAAAGCTGACGAGTTTGTTTTTGCAGTTGAGTATCTGCCGGGTCAGTTCGATCAGAGAGCTGATTCCTGCGCACAGTGTATCTCACTTCTCACTGGAGGAAAAAGACCTACTATCAAGTCAGCGAGAATTTATATCGTTTCTGGCAAACTCACAGAAGCAGAGCTTGACCAGATCAAGCACTATATGATAAACCCTGTTGAGTCAAGAGAAGCTTCCCTTGATTGCTTCGATACACTCGATATCAAGTATACTATCCCTACCACAGTTAAGACTGTTGAGGGCTTTATCTATTCAACAGACGATGACCTGAGATTCATGCTCACAGACTTGGGTCTTGCAATGGACTTTGACGATATCAAGTTCTGTCAGGATTATTTCAAGAACGTTGAAAAGAGAAATCCTACTATCACTGAGATAAGAATGATAGACACATATTGGTCTGACCACTGCCGTCATACTACATTCTCCACTATCGTCGATAACGTTTCTATCGACTCAGACTACATAGCTGCTACCTTTGCAGACTATATCAACACAAGAAAAGACCTTTATGCAGGCAGAACTGACAAGCCTGTTACACTTATGGATCTTGCTTGTATCGGCGCAAAGCAGCTTAAAAAGGCTGGTCTACTCAAAGACCTTGACGAAAGTGAGGAGATAAACGCTTGCTCTGTTAAGATAACTGTTGACGTTGACGGCAATCCTGAGGACTGGCTGCTCATGTTCAAAAACGAAACACACAACCACCCTACAGAGATCGAGCCTTTCGGCGGTGCGGCAACTTGTCTTGGTGGCGCTATCAGAGACCCTCTGTCAGGACGTTCATATGTATATCAGGCAATGAGAGTAACAGGCGCAGGCAATCCGCTGGTTCCTGTTGAGGACACTATCACAGGTAAGCTTCCACAGAGAAAGATAGTTGTAGGTGCGGCAAATGGTTATTCTTCATACGGCAACCAGATAGGTCTTGCTACCGGTCACGTTCACGAGATATATCACCCGGGCTATGTTGCGAAGAGAATGGAGATAGGTGCTGTAGTAGGTGCTGCTCCTGCTGAGAACGTAAGACGTGAAAGACCTGAGCCTGAGGATATCGTTATCCTCCTTGGCGGAAGAACAGGACGTGACGGCTGCGGTGGAGCAACAGGCTCTTCAAAATCACACAACCTCCACTCACTTGAAAACTGCGGAGCTGAGGTACAGAAGGGTAACGCACCTGAGGAAAGAAAGCTTCAGCGTTTGTTCAGAAACCCTGAAGTTACTTCAATGATAAAGCGTTGTAACGACTTCGGTGCAGGCGGAGTTTCCGTTGCTATCGGCGAGCTTGCTGACGGACTTTCTATCAACCTTGACGCTGTTACAAAGAAGTATGACGGTCTTGACGGCACTGAGCTTGCTATCTCTGAGTCACAGGAGAGAATGGCTGTTGTTATCGCAAAGAGCGACCTTGAAAAGTTCATGGCTGAGGCTGCAAAGGAAAACCTTGAAGCAACAATGGTGGCAAGAGTAACTGCTGAGCCAAGACTTAAAATGAACTGGTGCGGCAACACTATCGTTGACCTTACAAGAGAGTTTCTTAACTCAAACGGAGCTGAAAAGCACACAGATATTTCTATCCCTGCTCCTGTTTTCGTAGCAGAGAGCAACGACGCTGACACTGCTGACCGCTGGGAGTCTATGATATCAAACCTCAACATCTGCTCACAGAAGGGCCTTATTGAGAGATTTGACTCAACAATCGGTGCAAACACAGTTCTTATGCCATTTGGCGGTAAATATCAGAACACACCTACACAGGCAATGGCTGCAAAGCTCCCTGTTCTTCACGGCAATACAAAGACAACGTCCATTATGGGCTGGGGCTATGACCCATATCTTTCATCTGTAAGCCCATACCACGGCGCAATGAGCGCTGTAGTTGAGTCTATCGCAAAGGTAATTGCAACCGGCGGTACATATGAGAAGTGCTGGCTCACATTCCAGGAGTATTTCGAGAGAACTCAGAACGATCCTGAGCGTTGGGGCAAGCCTATGTCTGCTCTCCTTGGTGCATACAAGGCACAGATAGAGCTGGGATGCGGTTCTATCGGCGGTAAGGACTCAATGTCAGGTACATTCGAGGAAATAGACGTTCCACCTACACTTGTTTCATTCGCTGTTTCAGTAACAGATGCAGACAAGGTAGTTTCACAGGAATTCAAGAAGGCCGGCTCTAAGGTGATCCTTATCAAGCCTGAATATGACGACAACAAGCTTGTGAACTTCGATTCACTTAAGGCAGTGTTTGAAAAGGTAGAAAAGCTTATCGCTGAGGGCAAGGTGCTTTCATGCTGGGCTGTATCCTACGGCGGTGTATCTGAGGCTGTTGCAAAAATGGCATTTGGTAACAAAATAGGCTTTAAGTTCACAGACAAGCTCACAGCAGAAGAGCTTTACAGAGCTTGCTATGGCGCATTTGTTATCGAGCTTGCTGAGGGCGTTGACACTGACGAGAGAGTTATCGGTGAAACAACAGAAAGCTACGAGATAAAGTCAGACAACTACACAATAAGCCTTGACAAGCTCCAGACACTTTGGGAGGGCAAGCTTGAGCCTGTATATCCTGTTCATGTGAAAGAGCCTGCCGAAAAGCCTGAAAAGTACAGCTACAAGGCAGACAAGAGAGTTGCACCTGCTATCAAGGTGGCAAAGCCAAAGGTACTTATCCCAGTATTCCCTGGCACAAACTGCGAATACGATACAGCAAGAGCCTTTGAAAAGGCAGGCGCTGAGGCTGACATCTTCGTTGTAAGAAACCTCACAGAACAGGCTATCAAGGAGTCTGTTGACGCAATCGAGAAGAAGATAAAAGAGTCACAGATAGTAATGCTCCCAGGCGGATTCAGCGGTGGCGACGAGCCTGACGGCTCAGGCAAGTTCATCGTATCATTCCTGAGAAACCCAAGGCTTACAGACGCTATCCATGACCTGCTGAAAAATCGTGACGGTCTTATGCTTGGTATCTGCAACGGCTTCCAGGCACTTATCAAGCTTGGTCTTGTACCATATGGTGAGATAAGAGATATGAGAGACGACTCCCCTACACTGACATTCAACACCATTGCAAGACACCAGTCTAAAATGGTAAACACAAGGATCGCTTCCAACAAGTCACCATGGCTTGCTGGCTGTGAGGTAGGCGATATCCACAGCGTGGCTATCTCACACGGTGAGGGACGTTTCGTTGCAACAGCAGAGGAAATCGCACAGCTTGCTGCAAACGGACAGATCGCTACACAGTATGTTGACTTTGACGGAGAACCTACATTTGACATTCATTGCAACCCTAACACATCATTCCAGGCTATCGAGGGTATCACCTCACCTGACGGACGTGTTCTTGGTAAAATGGGTCACTCAGAGCGTAAGGGCTGCTGCGTATCAAAGAACGTTCCTGGTGAAAAGGATCAGAAGATATTTGAAAGCGGCGTAGCTTACTTCAAGTAAAAAAACAAATACAAGGGCGGAGCTTTTCCGCCCTTTGTTTATATGAGGACAAAGATATGCTGAAATACATTATAATATATCTTTCCGCAATGAGCCTTTTGACGTTCATACTTTTTGGTGCAGATAAGCACAAGGCAAGAGCACACAAATGGCGGATACCTGAGAAAACGCTCCTTGGTCTGAGCCTGCTTGGCGGCTTTGCAGGAGGATTTCTGGGCATGGAATTTTTCCGTCACAAAACAAAACACTGGTATTTTTATATGGTGATGATAATTTCTCTTGCACTATGGGCATTTATGATATACAAGGTCATTGCAGAATAGGATAAGTTCTTTAGGTAGTCGGTAACGGCTGCCTAATTTTTTTTGCCAATTCTGGTAGAAAGCATATAAAGCAGCGTAAACTTATTGGCGAAAAATAAAGTTGATCCTGTATAATAAAACTTGACACATACAAAACAGTGCATAGTATTATACCACAAAAGAAGACTGCTTTCTACCCTTTTTTCGGGGTAGAAAGCAGTCTTTTTTCATTGTGCGTTTTTTACAGCGGCTTCAGTAAGTTCAGTTTCCGTGAAGATATAATTGCCTGCCGTCATTAGGAGCGATATACACCGTGATAGTTCCCAGCTTGCAATTTTCACTGATAGCACCACCAGTAATACCGAAGTTCATCGTGTCAGATGGAGCGGCTGAGCCTTCATCCAAATTCTTTATAGTGTCAAGCTCAAGTTTGTCAGTTGAGGTGCCGTCTTTAGTGAAACTGCCCTCAATATCACCCTCGGGAGCAAAATTAAACTTCGCCATAATGCCCACATTAGAGTGATTTGTAACTGTGATAGCCTTTGTATCGCTGGTCCATTTGCCGTCTGCCTGATCGACCTGATGTGTTTCAGTGTTCCAAGTCTTTTCGCCCTCGGTGTAATCGAAGGTCATATCTTCCCAAGTAATGTCGGCGGATATAGTTACAGGAGATTCCGCACCTGCCTTATATTTGCCCTGCACGTCGGCAGTGGTGTCCGCAAAGGCAGGGACCGCCATAGAGACTGTCATTGCCAGCGACAGTATGGATATAATAACTTTTTTCATTTTTTCTGCCCTCCTTATTCCGCTGTAACGGTGTAAATGCCGTTTTCATCAGGTCCGCTGACGGTGCATCCTTCTGCTAGTTGAATACCGCCATATCTGCCTGTTTCATATTCATCCGGCTTAAAGTTATATGTACCCACGCCGCAGATGATCTTTGCCTCTTCTCTATAAACACTATCAAAGGAGAATTTGCCTATCCGAATATTACCCGACAGTTTTAAGGTCGGCGTACCGGTAGTAACCATAGGAACTTTAAGCGTCCCTAACGTAAAGTCGCCGGGAATGGTGACATCTTTTTTAACTTTCATTGTTCCGGTAATATTATTGACTCCCTCGAATTTCCAAATGCCGCCATAGCTGGTAAAGCAATCTTTCGTGATGACACAATCTCTCAAGGTCACATCTGAGTAATTATTATTGTCGCCCAACCCATTCAGAGTACAATTGTCAACGATCAGATGTTGTTCAGCTCTTCCATTCATCTGCACATAACAACCGATAGTACCGTTGCTCAGCGTCAGCGTTTCGTTGCCATCATTTGAGAGTGAAATAGATTCGACGCTCAGCGTCTTTCTGTTCAGATCAAACTCCCGATCTTTTCCTGACGAAAGCGTCAGCATCTAGTATGCTCCGTTAAGATCGTTGTTTAGCTTTGCCTTGCCACCATTTTCAAATACACCGCGCAGATCCTCCAAATTTTTCACCATAGTGGTGTCTGAGGAGTCTGAGGTGTCTGAGGTGATCTTTACTGTAATAGTTCCGATCTTCTGATCTTTTGTGATCGCACCTCCGGAAATGCCAAAAGCAGTTGTGTCTGTTGGTGCGTTTTCAATTGTTGTATTCTCTGCAGAAGCAAGATCAAACTCGGTCTTGTCAAAGCTGCCATTCAGCCCATCCACATCGGCTGCGTAAGGAGCTTGGGCTAGACGTTCCGTCGCCTAAGGAGGAATTCGACCCGCCGTTGGGTTTCTACGAAAAGTGCAGTATTATGGACGAAATGCCTCTGGCTTACTGCGTTATCGAACTTGTATTCGATGAAGATGGTCACGGTGTTGACTTTATTTTCCGCTACTGCAACAAGGAGATGGCGGTAGTTGAGGGTGTGCCCGTGGAAGAAATGCTGAATCGGTCTTTTTATGAAGTATTTCGCAACGGAGATCGAAAATGGCTGGTATCTTACGCAGATGTAGCACTCAACGGCACAAAGCACACGCTGAAGGATTTTAGCCCTGAGATTGGGAAAGACCTCACCATATATTGCTATCAGCCCGAACCCGGTTTCTGTGCCTGCGTCCTTCTGCCAGAATAAATGCACAACCTAAAATGACATTTCGTTAAAAAGCATAATGTAAAAAAAGGCTCTGATAAGACCAATTTTAGGTCAGCTCAGAGCCTTTAATCGTTAAATGAGGTACAGGTTCGATAGATACTTTTTTAGCAAGTTCTTCAAGATAATCAAGCGTAAGTTCACTTTCTGATTTTGAATTAAGCTCATCTAATGCTTCCAATAACGTCAACATTACAATACACCTCCTTACTCATAGCCATATATTACCTTAGTCTGTCCACTTTCTTCGCCAGGCCATCCGGATATGTTGTAAGCTTTGAACGCGTCAGTTAACAAAATTTGAAGGTGTTCTTTATCGTTTAGCAATCCTTTCGGGAAATCAATACGTGTTATTTTCCAACAAACTTGTTGTTCATGAATACTCTTTATTGCTTGAACAGGTATCAGATTTGATTTATACATAAAGATAAATTCCTCTATATCATTATTCGTGTCATGATGGTTATAGCAATGTGCTAACCATGTTTCAGAATTTTTGTCAATAGTTAAGTACAGGGGCATGATACCTTCTGTCGTGTCCCTAAAGCTCCCGTATGGGTTCTTAATCTTTTTCTTAGCCAGTTCCTCTCTTTGCGTTGGAGTCAGCTTTTCATTAACAAATGCCATAATCTAAACCTCACAATAATAAAAGTATTTAAGGGTATTTTAAAGAGAACCATTATGAAAACTCTTGCTGCGCTTGTATAGTAAATACAATGAATGAAACGTAAGCACTCAGAATCTCTTCCTAATGAATTATATAGATTTTTTAATTGTTTGGTTGGGATTCCATTTATTGAATTTGTGTTGCCAATTTCTCCTATATTAGGGTTAACATCCGGATTTGGTTTTAATTATAGCTTCATCAATTTCGGCACTTGGTGCAACCCAAACAACAGTATCATCTCCAACAGGACGTCCCAATGTAACATCTTTGCCTGAAATATAGTCTTCATAACCTTTTTCAGATATTAAATAAGATGCACCTTTACTAAATATTTCGTCTATATTCATAATATACTCACCCCATAATTTTTAGTTGCAATGTTATTAATTCTTGTAATTTCCTGCCAAAGCCCATTTTCTTCATTCCAACCTTGCCATTCCTTACAAACACGAAGCTCCTTTTCGTGTTTTAATAGCGTTTCCTTCAATTTCTCAATTAACTCTTGATTAATGAATTTAAATGGTGCTTCGTGTCTTTTTTCATTCCTAATTTGATTCCAACATACCATAAACGCTATCCAATTCCTTACTGGATCGCAATCAAGAAGATACAATATGGCTTCTTCGAATTTGGCAACAATTTTTTCATTTTTAGTTTCCTCATAAAGTTTGTATATTCCAAAATCTATAATTCTACTAAAATCCGTTGGTACATTTGCTGGAACAAAGTGACTTATAGGACAAGCATATCCTTTCTCTCCGCAAAGGAACTCAGCAACCTCGTTATTTTCAAATGCTTTTTTTGTAAGTTCAAGCAGCTCTTCATTTGTAATTTGTTTTTCTAATTTCATAACATTTCCTTTCCCACTAAACGACGAATAAACATTTTCTATTTTTACATCAAGTATATCTATTTGTATCAATCATGGGGACATCTTCTAAAATATCATCTATCATTAACGTTGTGAATTTGAATGTAACCGTCAAACTCTCCGCATCTACCCCACCGATGACTAAAGAAGTATAATAAACTTCAAGCAACTCCATAGAGTAAATTACCCAATCTCAAAAAGTCTATAGAGCTGCTTAGACCAAATTAGATGTGGAGATAAAGATAATGAAAACAACGATCGCAACGGTAAAGAACGAATTTCGCCTGACCGAATGGTCAGCCCAGATCCAGGCACAGAAAAGCAGCGGACTTACAGTGCATAAATGGTGTGAAGAAAACGGTGTCAATGTTTGATATAATCCCCTTAGAGTAGACACATGAAATAATAAAATGGTGTAACTCTAAAGGGGGTTATTTTATGTCAAAGA